>NZ_CDRNDK010000043.1:0-26844 GCF_977012225.1 Planomonospora algeriensis
CACGTCAATCCCCAGATTCGCGGACTATCCCGCTACATCAACTGCGGAACCCCGGCTACGTGGTGGCCGCCAAAGGACTCCCCGATGAGCTGCGCCACCGGGCGGCGGCCGAACTCGTCGCCAAATGCCTCGAAGCGGGTTGCGCGGAGGTGCGCCGGCTGCTTCCGACAATCCCTGGGTCGCGGGTTCGAGTCCCGCCCGCCCTACCCCTCACGACCTGCGGCGATGCCGTTTCCTTCGCCGCGACGGAGAGGACCTGTTCATCTCCACGGCCCGGCACGACCGCCAGCGCGAGGAGACGGCGGATGTGGCGGCCCGCATGATCGCCGCACTGCTGGCGAGCGACGAGGGCATGCGCGCCGTCCTGTACGCCCTGCCCGCGGTCTTCCCCTGGGCGCGGCACCTATCCACGGACGAGAGGCGTGAGTTCGTCCAGGAACTCGTCGACGCAACGCGAGACGCGGCCGATCTGGACGTCCACGCCGCACTGCACCGAGTCATCGTCGAGTGGCGCGCCACCGCTCGCATCCTGGCCGACCCCGCACTGACCGCGCAGCTCACCCGCCCGCTGCCGGAGGAGGACCACGGCGAGGTGACCGCGCCGTGAGCCAAGCGCGGTGACGCCGTGGCGCCGCCGGTCGGTCACGAGTGGCATCTGCGGTTCGCCACCAGTGAGGCGGTCAAGGGCTGGATCGACCTGAGGAGGAGTCATGGCCGAACCGGAGCGGATCTTCGTCCGTGGCAGTGACCGTCTGGACCGGATCCTGATCGACCCGGGCGTCGCGGCCGAGGTCGCCCGGGCGCACGAGGCGGCCGAGGAGATGGACCGTGCTCGCACGCGATGATCCGTAAGGCTGGGCAAGATGGCTCGGGTCGAGGTGGACAGGTAGCCCGGGGCGCATCACGGCCTTCACGGAAGCATCGGAGTGGTTCGGCCTATCACATGCTCGTCTGCGGGAACGGCGATGATGTCATAGCGCGGGGGTCGCGTCGGTGTGGGTGAAGTCGTCACCTTTGAATAGCAGTGGTTCGTGTCTGTCCCGCGCCAGCGCGTAGGAGAAGCAGTCGCCGAAGTTCAGCCCTGCCTTGTGCCCGCTGCCTTTGCCGTAGTCCCAGTAGGCGCGGCGGGCGATCTGTGCCTGCTCCGGTGTGACGGGCAGGATCTCGATCCGTATTCGGGCCAGAAAGTCGTCCAGGAGCCGGGAAGCGGCTGGATCGCGGGTTCGTTCCACTACGGCGGCCAGCTCCACGTAGGTCGCAGCCGACATTCGGCGTGTCGGAGCATCCTGGATGGCCCGGGCGAAGTCGATGGCGTCCGGCTCGCCGTTCAGGATCGCGACGATCGCGCTGGTGTCGATGATCATGCGGGGAGCCCGGTCTCCGGGTCGTAGAGGGAGTCGGTGGACAGATCCGCCGGACCGATCCGGGAGCGGATCTTCGCGGCGAGGGCGAGGAGGTCGTCGGCCATCGCGGCATCCTGGGTCGCCTGGCGATCGGCGAGCAGCCGCTCGCGCCGCTCCCTGAGGGCGGAGATGACCGCCGCCGTCTTGCTCTCCCCGGTGAGCGCGCTGACTTCGACCGCCAGGCGATAGGCCTCGGGGTTTTTGATGTTCAAGCTCACGGCCGCTCCTTTCTACCTTTACTACCCTGTGGTTCTACCCTTTCTAGCAATCGGTGTTCTCGTTTCGCGGGCCGCCCCAACCACCATCCAACCGAGTCGGACATCTTCGAGACGTACGGCTCCCGCGGCGCGGACACCGAAGTCCTGACACGACCTCGTCCTCGGTTGATCCGCCGTGGTGTTGGATACCGGTACCGAGGAAGGGCTCGGAGCCCTCCGCCTCTCACCGTGACCCCGCCCGGCATCCGGAGAAGAACCCGCGATGAGCACCGCTCAGATCCACCAGCTCAAGATCCAGCTGAAGGGGAGCAAGCCGCCGATCTGGCGGCGAATCCAGGTGCCCGGCACGGTCACCCTGGCCGGCCTGCATCCGATGCTGCTGGCCGTGATGGGCTGGTACGGCGGGCACATGTACGCCTTCCGGGTGGGTGACGAGCAGTACGGCGACCCCGACCCCGAGCTCGGTATGAAGGACGCCGCGCGGCTCACCCTGGCGGGAGCCGTACGCAGAGCGGGCGCGGACCTGTTCTACGACTACGACTTCGGTGACGGCTGGGAGCACCGGCTCACCGTGGAGAAGGTCCTCCCGGCCGAGAAGGACGTGGCCTACCCGCGCTGCCTGGCCGGCCGCCGTGCCTGCCCGCCGGAGGACTGCGGTGGGATCTACGGCTTCCACGCGTTCCTGGAAGCGCTCGCCGACCCCGGCCATCCGGAGCACGACTGGGCGGTGGAACGGGCGCCGCTCGACTACGACCCCGCGGGATTCGACCTGGAGTGGGCCAACGCCAGACTGGCCGATCCCGCGGCGCACCTCCTGCTGGACCTCTGGTAGGCGGTGAGTCATGGCGGGGCACACGTTTTCAATTGAATGGTGGACGACGTCGCGTGATGGGTACCTGGTGGGCACGGACGTGCGTCCGTGCCCACGTACGGGCCATCACGGGAGGCGGCCGAGGAGGCGGAACCGCAGAACCATCGGATCACCGGGTCGTTCCAAGGGCGGATCACCGGGCTGCTCCGAGATATTGAAAGCCATTGAAGGATATGGGTTTGCCCTGGTTTTACCTCTGCGTGCCGGGGCAGGCGCCACGGATGTTACGGATCACTGCCACGGCCGTAGCTCTGCTCACCGGGCTGCTTGCCGTACCTACCGCCTCGCCGACCTCGTCGGCCCCGCCCGCCTCGACGGTCACTCCCACGGGCCCGCCCGCCCATCCGTGCGCCGCAGCCGTACAGCGGTGCGAGGGCCGGATCCGGGTTCCGCTCGACTGGGGCGACCCCGCATCGGAACGGATCGAGGTGGCGTTCGCCTGGGTCCCCAGGAAGGGCGCGACCTCCACCGTCCTCGCCAACCCCGGAGGACCGCTGCCGGCGCTGCCGCTGCTCCCCATGCTGGAACGGACGGTCGACCGGCAGAACCTCCTGGTCGTCGAACCGCGCGGACTGGGCGCGTCCAGCCCGCTCGACTGCCCCGGACTGGATCTGAACCGCCCGGAGAGCATCGCCGCGTGCGCCGCGCACCTGGGCCCGCGGAGCCGGTTCTTCACCACCGACCAGGCCGTCGCCGACATGGACGCGGTCAGAAAGGCCCTGGGCCTGCCGAAAGTGACGTTCTACGGCATCTCCTACGGAACCCTGTTCGCCCAGGCCTACGCCGCCCGCTTCCCGGACAGCACCGCCGGGGTGTTCCTCGACAGCCTCGTCCCGGTCGGGAAGAACGGCTACGCGATCGAGCCCATCCGGGCCAGGACCGACCTGCTGGAGCTGACCTGCCGATCGTCCCGGGACTGCGCGGCGACCTGGTCGGCGCTCGTCCGGCGGCTGCGCGACCGGCAGGACCCGGCGATCTCCATGCTGACGCTGCAGAGCCTGCTGCCCCGCCTCCACGAGCCGGTGTTCGGCCGTGAACTCAACGCGGCCGCCACGGCCTACCTGCGAGGCGACCCGCTGCCGCTGCGCCGCCTGGCCAAGGCCGCCGCCGCTGCCCCGGTCCCGCCGCTGCGCGGACCCGGCTTCGCCGGAATGCTCTCCTACAAGTGCGGCGACGCGGCGTTCCCGTTCGGCCGGAAGACCACGACCGCCGAGCGTGAGCGCCGGCTGAACCGCTTCTACGACAAGAAGCGGCCGATGAGGCCGTTCACCGTCGCCGAGCTGGGCGGGAAGACCGGGTGGGCCGACTGGTGCCTCCACTGGCCCACGCCCCGCGACAACCCGCCGGTCCCGCGCCGCGCCGACCACCCCGACGTGCCGACCGCGACCGTCGCCGGGGACTATGACACCCACACCCCTGCCGAGGTCGCCCGGTACTTCCCGCACGGCGAGCTGCTCCGGGTCATCGGCGGCGGGCACAGCACGACGCTCGGCGTGGACTGCGCCCGGCAGGCGCTGCGATCGTTCCTCGCCCGGGCCGGCGGACTCCCGCGCTCCTGCGACGTGTCGAGCCACCGCGCGCTCGCGGCCTTCCCCCGGACGGCGGAGGACCTGCCGACCGCCGGTGACCTCGACCGGCGCGTCGTCGCCGGATTCGCCGCCGCCTCCGACGCCCTGGTCCGGCGTGACCCGGGTTCGGCCTCCTACCGGCGGCTGACGGAGGAGCCCGGTCTGCGCGGCGGACGACTGGTCTTCGACGACAAGGCGGCGACCATCCGTCTCGAGGACGTGCGTTTCGTGAGCGATCTGGCAGTGAGCGGCCGGATCGTCCTGAACCCGGACCGTACGGCCACCGCCCGGCTGACCGTCGGCGGCGCCGAGGTCGTCCTGTCCTGGCCCGCGTTCCGTCCGCTGGACCCCGTCCCCGTCTCCGGCAGCTTCGACGGACGGCCCTTCACCGCACGGATCCCCGTCCGGTGAACCGGTCCTGACCCCCGTCCGGTGAGCCGGTCCTGACGCGATCCGCGGCCGGCCGGCTCACCCGGGACGGGGAGCGGCGACGCCGGTGCCGGTGGTGGCCTTTCATCCCGGCAGATCTCCCTTCCGCGCCGCTGCGATGATGAGCGCCCCGGAGACGGTCCCGGCGAAGAACGGGGACGGCACGAGGAGGACGCCGCCCACCAGGCACCACGCCGCGAGGCCCCAGCCGATTCCGGCGGGCACGGCCACCCCGCGCCCGGCGAGATGCCAGATCAGGCAGCCCAGGAGGATCAGGGGAACGGCGAAGCTTCCCGGGCCGCCCCAGAAGACGGCCTGGTTCTGCAGGTATTCCACCGTCCGGACGGCGTCCCCGGGTGGGAATGCGAGCGGGACCGCCGCCCACATCCCCCGGTCCACCCAGCCGGTGACGTCCTCCCGGAAGGCGAACGTCAGCAGGGACAGGTGTCCCGCCCCCAGCACGAGCATGATCCCGCTCGCCCAGCGGAGCAGTCGTTTTCCGGAGTCCATGTGAGGTCCCTTCCTCGTGGTCGGCTTGTGCGGGGTGACAGCCGCGTCGGGCTCGCCGGGCTCGTTCCCATCGCCGATCCGGCGCCCGGCCGATGGGCCTGATCGGGCCGGCATCCGGCGCGACGGGATGGATCCGCTCCTCGCCGATCACGCCGACGCGGTCTCCGCCGCCCATCACGTAGCCCGCCCATCACGTAGCCCGCCCATCACGTAGCCCGCCCATCACGTAGCCCGGCCATCGCGTAGCTCGCCCATCGCACGGAGAGCCTTTCCGATTTCTGTGTTGGGTAGCATAGGCTATATCGATCGACATTCGATTTGCCATCCGGCGTACCTGGTTAGATGGGCCGCATGGCCGCCACGCGACGTATCGAGAGGACCCAGGAGAGCCGACGGCTGCTGGTGACGGCCGCTGCCGAGCTCTTCGCGGAGAAGGGATACCGGCAGACGAGCTTCATCGACATCGCGGAGCGGGCCGGCATCAGCCGCGGCTCCATCCCCTGGCACTTCGGCAACAAGCTGGGCCTGCTGGAAGCGGTGGTCGACGACCGGCTCCAGGCCGTACTGACCGGTCTCCCCCCGATCCCGGGGGAGCTGATCCCGGGAGAGCTCTCCGGCGACCCGCTGGACCAGGTCATGGACTTCATCCGCCTGCCCGCCACGCGTCTGTTCATCACCCTGCTCGCCGAGGCCGTGGAGGCCGGCTCGCCGATCCGCGAGCACTACGCGCGGCTGCACGCCGCGCTCCGGCAAGCGGTGCGGGCCCGGATACCGGCGGAGGCGCTCCCGCCGGGAACCACCTCCGAAGCGCTCACGGTCCTGCTGGTGGGGGCCGTCATCGGGGTTCACGCCCAGTGGCGGGTCGCTCCCGAGGCGGTCGACCTCGAGGGCGTCCGCGCCACGGTCCGAGCCCTGCTGCCGACCGGCCTCAGGCTTGCCTGACACCGGGCGCCCCGCCGGGTCACGGCACCGTCCGGCAGGGCTCGGCTGAATCCGTCGCCGGACGGAGGACATCGGACGGAGGACATCGGACGGAGGACATCGGACGGAGGACACATGCCGTGGCACGCTTCTACGATGAGCCGGTGGACTTCGACGAGATCGGCGCGTTGCGCAGGCACCACGCCGCGTGGAAGCTCCTGCGCGCCGACAACGCGCCGCTCGTGCTGAGCTTCCTGGGACAGGTGTTCGTCGGGGAGAACGTCAGATCGATCACGGCGGCGGAGCTCGCCGCCCGGCTGGACGACCAGCTGTACGCGCTGAACGAGCGGCTGGGCGAGGGCGCCTTCCCCAAGAGCGCCTTCCCCAAGAGCGCCGCCGCCTATCTCGACGACTGGGCCGCCCCGGAAGCGGGCTGGCTCAGGAAGTACTACCCGCAGGGCTCCGACGAGCCGCACTACGACGCCACCCCGGCGGTGGAGAAGGCCGTCTCGTGGGTCGCCTCACTCGAGGCGCGGTCCTTCGTCGGCACCGAGTCCAGGCTCAACACCATCATGGACCTGCTCCGGCAGATGGTCCTCGGCGCGGAGTCCGATCCGGAGGTACGGCTGGCGGAGCTGCACGCCCGCAGGGCGGAGATCGACCGGGAGATCGCCAGGGCCGAACGGGGCGACATCGACCTGCTCGACCCGGCCGGCCAGCGCGACCGCTACCAGCAGCTGTCCTCCCTGGCCAGAGAGCTGCTGGCGGACTTCCGCGAGGTCGAGGCCAACTTCCGGGCGCTGGACCGGCAGCTGCGCGAGAGGATCTCCACCTGGAGCGGTTCCAGGGGCGAGCTGCTCGACGAGGTGCTGGGGGACAGGGAGAGCATCGCCGACTCCGACCAGGGCCGCAGTTTCCAGGCGTTCTACGACTTCCTGCTCTCCCACGCCAAGCAGGAGGAGCTCTCCGCCCTGCTGGAGCGGGTGCAGTCGCTGGATGAGATCGGCGCTCCGGACCCGAGGCTGCGCCGCATCCACCACGACTGGCTGGACGCGGGGGAGCGGACGCAGGCCACCGTCCGCCAGCTGTCGGAGCAGCTCCGCCGCTTCCTCGACGACCAGGTCTGGCTGGAGAACCGCCGGGTGATGGACATCCTCCGCAGCATCGAGGCCGGCGCCCTCAAGCTACGCGACCGGCGGGACGTCCAGCTGACGGTGGAGATCGAGGGCACCGCCCCGGCGCTCGTCCTGCCGATGGAGCGCCCGCTCTACACGCCTCAGGCCAGAGCCCCGATCGACAGCGAGTCAGTCCGGGCGGGGGAGGAGGAGGTGGACGCGACGCTGCTGTTCGAGCAGGCCCACGTGGATCCGGCGCCACTGGCGGCCAACGTGCGACGGGCGTTGCAGCAACGCGAGCAGATCGGCCTGGCCCAGCTCGTCGGCGCGCAGCCGCTGGAACACGGCCTGGCGGAGCTGGTCACCTACCTGTCCCTGACCGGTGAGGGCTTCGAGATCGTCTTCGACGAGGCCCGCACCGAGCGGATCGGCTGGCGCGACGCCGAGGGAGTCGAGCGTGTCGCCGTCCTCCCCGTCGTCACATACGTGAGGTGAATGATGGATTCGGATCTGTCCGTCCCGGTGGTGCAGCTCATGAAGGGTGTCGTCTACCGGGACACCCACGAGCGGGCCTGGCGCGACCTGCTGACGCTGCAGGCGCGGGTGCGCGACTACGTGGCGGTCATGGGACTGACCGTGGTGGTCGACGAGGCCGAGGGATACGCCTTCCTGCGTTCCAAACCCGACGACGGGGAGGGCGAGACGCCGCGGCTGATCCCCCGGCGCGCGCTCTCCTTCCACGTCAGCCTGCTGCTGGCCCTGCTCCGCAAGAAGCTGGCCGAGTTCGACGCCCACAACGCCGACAGCCGGTTGATGCTGACCCGCGAGCAGATCGTGGAGACGGTGCGGTTGTTCCTGCCGGAGACCAGCAACGAGACCCGGCTGGTGGACCAGATCGACGGCCACATAGGGAAGGCGGTCGAGCTGGGCTTCCTGCGCCGGGTCAAGTCCCAGGACGGTCTCTTCGAGGTCCGCCGGATCCTGAAGGCGTTCGTGGACGGCCAGTGGCTGGCCGAGTTCGACGCGCGACTCGCCGACTACGCCGGGGAGCTGTCACGGTGACGGAGGGCCTGTTCAGCGCGGCCGAACTCAACGACCTGGCCGAGGAGCATCTGCCGGGCCACCGCCTGGAGCGGCTGGAGATCTACAACTGGGGAACCTTCGACCGGAAGGTCTGGACGTTCACGCCGTCCGGCCGCAACGGGCTGCTCACCGGCGACATCGGCTCCGGCAAGTCCACACTGGTCGACGCGGTCACCACACTGCTGCTCCCGGCCCACCGCATCTCCTACAACAAGGCGGCCGGGGCCGAGACCCGCGAGCGCAGCCTCCGCTCCTACGTGCTGGGCCACTACAAGTCCGAGCGGAACGAGACCACCGGCGCCTCCCGGCCGGTGGCGCTGCGCGACGCCCGCTCCTACTCGGTGATCCTCGGCGTCTTCGTCAATCGCGGCTTCGAGTCGGCCGTCACGCTCGCTCAGGTCTTCTGGATGCGCGACGGCGACTCCGGCCAGCCCGAGCGCTTCTTCGTCACCGCCGACCGCGCGCTGTCCATCGTGGGAGACCTGTCCGATTTCGGCACGGACATCAAGGCGCTGCGCAAGCGGCTGCGGGAGCGCGGCGTCCGGGTCCACGACGGCTTCCCCGAGTACGGCAGGCAGTTCCGCCGCATGATGGGCATCGAGTCCGAGCAGGCCATGGAGCTGTTCCACCAGACCGTGTCGATGAAGTCGGTGGGCAACCTCGACGACTTCGTCCGCACCCACATGCTGGAGGCGTTCGACGCCGCCGCCTGGACCGGGAACATGGTGGAGCACTTCGACGACCTCACCCGGACGTACGACGCGGTCCGCAGGGCCCAGGCCCAGCTCGAAGAGCTGACACCGCTGCTGGCGCTCTGCGCCGAGCACGACGGGATCACCTCGGAGATCGCCGTGCTCGCCGAACAGCGGGAGGCGGTGCCGTACTTCTTCGCCGAGCGGCGTGCCGAACGGCTCGAACGGCGGATCGCAGAGCTGGAGATCGGCTGGGAGGAGCAGGAGCGGGAGCTGGCCGGGACCAAGAGCGGGCTGGAGAGGCTGCGGGGCCGGGAGAAGCAGCTGGAGCTGGAGCGGGCCGGGCTCGGCGGGGACCGCCTCGGACAGCTCGAAGAGCGGATCAGGGAGGCGGAGCGGCTGCGGGACACGCGCAGGGTCAAGGCCGGGCAGTACGACCGGCTGCTGTCCGAGGCCGGGCTGGCCGAGGTGGGCAGCGCCGAGGAGTTCGCGGCGCGGCGGCGGGAGATCTCCGAGGCCGGGTCGGCGGTCGAGCGGGAGCACTCCGATCTGCAGGACCGGCTGACCGGGACCGCCGTGCGGGTCAGGACGGCGGAGCAGGAGGCGGCCGAGCTCAACGCCGAGCTGACCAGCCTCCGGTCCCGGCCGAACAACATCCCCAAGCGCAGCCTCGACCTGCGGCACTGGCTCTGCTCCGAGCTGGAACTGGACGAACGGGAGCTGCCCTTCGCCGGTGAGCTGATCCGGGTACGGCCCGGCCAGGAGCAGTGGGAGGGCGCCGCCGAGCGGTTGCTGCGGGGCTTCGCGCTGTCGCTGCTGGTGCCGGAGGAGCACTACGCGGCCGTCTCCGAGTGGATCGATGAGCACCACCTCGGCGTGCGGGTGGTCTACTACCGGGTGCCCGCCGCGGTCTCACCGGCCGCAGGGCCGGGGGACGGCACGCTGTACGGCAAGCTGGAGATCAAGGACACCGCCTTCCATCCCTGGCTGGAGCGGGAGCTGACCCGGCGGGCCGGTCTCGTCTGCGCGGAGACGACGGCCGAGTTCCGGCGGGCGCCCGGGCGATCAGCCGGCACGGGCAGATCAAGGAGGCCGGCGGGCGGCACGAGAAGGACGACCGGACCCGCATCGGCGACCGCGGCTCGTACGTGCTCGGCTGGAGCAACGAGCAGAAGATCGAAGCGCTGATCAACCAGGCGCGCTCGATGCACGAACGGCAGAGCCTCCTCAAGGCGGAGCAGCGGGACCTGCAAACGGGCCTGGAGCAGGTCATCGCGCGCGGGCGGGTACTGGCCGCACTGTCGGCGACGACCGACCACGCGGAGATCGACTGGCGCTCCGCCGTCAGCGACCTCGGGGAACTGGTCCGGGAGAAGGAGGAGCTGGAACGGGCCTCCCGCGAGCTGGAACGGGTCGGCAGGGAACTGGAGGAGACCCGGGCGGAGATCGGGACGGCCGAGCAGGCCCGGGAGCGGCTCACCGGTGCGCTCGGCAAGCTGGAGGAACGGCTGGGCACCGCCCGGACGGAGCTGGACGGCGTGCGGGAGTCGCTGGCCGAGCCGGGCTGCGAGCAGGCCCGCGCCCACTTCCCCGCCCTGGCCGAGCGGGCCGCCGCGGGTGCCGACGAGAACGGCGCGCAGCGCTCGCTCACCTCGCTCATCGAGCACCGGACCGGGCGGCAGACCTCGGTGAGCCACCGCATCGTCTCCGGAATGGCCGCGTTCAAGGCCAGGTACCCGCTGGAGACCGCGGACTTCGACAACTCGGTGCAGGCCGCCCCCGGCTACCGCGAACTCCACCGCCGCGTGGTCGAGGACGACCTGCCCCGCTTCCAGGAGACCTTCAAGACCTACCTGAACACCAACACCATCCGCGAGATCGCCGGGTTCCACGCCCAGCTGGCCAAGCAGGCTGATCTCATCAGGGAGCGGGTGGGCGTCATCAACCGGTCGCTCGCCGGAATCGAGTACAACCCCGGCCGCTACATCACGTTGGAGGCCCGCCGCACCCTCAACACCGAGATCCGGCAGTTCATCGCCGATCTGCGCTCCTGCACCGACAACTCCCTGTCCGGTGACGCCTCCGACCATTACTCCGAGCAGAAGTTCCTCCAGGTCAAGCAGATCATCGAGCGGTTCCGCGGCCGCGAGGGACAGGCCGAGGCCGACCGGGTGTGGACCCGCAAGGTCACCGACGTGCGCAACTGGTTCGTCTTCTCCGCCTCCGAGCGGTGGCGGGAGGACGATTCGGAGTACGAGGCCTACACCGACTCCGGGGGAAAGTCCGGCGGGCAGAAGGAGAAGCTCGCGTACACGATCCTGGCCGCGTCGCTGGCCTACCAGTTCAAGCTCGAATGGGGTGCGGCGCGGTCCCGGACCTTCCGCTTCGTGGTGATCGACGAGGCCTTCGGCCGGGGGTCGGACGAGTCGACCCGGTACGCCCTTCAGCTCTTCCGGCGGCTGGGGCTGCAACTGCTCATCGTCACCCCGCTGCAGAAGATCCACGTCATCGAGCCCCATGTGGCGGCGGTGGGCTACGTCGACAACCCCACTCACCGCCACTCCAGGCTGCAGACGCTCACGATCGAGGAGTACCGGGCCGGAAGGCTCGCCCATCTGTCGGCACCGCCGGCATGAGCTGGACGACGCCGTCCGACGTGGTCGCCCTGCTGCGCAAGCGGTGGGACGCCGGAGCCTATCTCGGCAGGCCGTGGGAGCCGGTGGCGGTGCCGCTGCGCGGCCCGCGCCCGGGAGAGCTCGCCGACCGGTTCGGCGAGGCCCAGGACTGGGTGCGCCGGTGGGAGCAGGTCGATCTGGTACGGCTGGAGCGGGTCAGGACGGGCGGACGGGTGATCGGGACCAACGAGATCCCGCGCCGCGTCTGGATCGACACCTTCGAAGGGCTCTGCGCGCTGCTCCGGGTGGGTCCGGCCGCCCGCCGGTTCGAACACCTGCTGGAGCTGACCCGCCGGGAGTTCCCGGCGCTGACCGGGTGGGTGACGGCCCACCCCATGAAGACGCTGGAGGCCGCCGACGACTGGGAGCGCCTCCTGGCCGTCGTCCGCTGGATCGAGACCTGCCCGCCGGGCCTCTACCTGCGCCAGGTGGACGTGCCCGGCGTGGACACCAAGTTCGTCGAGCGCCATCGCGGGATCCTGGCCGAACTGCTGGAACTGCGGGTGGATCCGGTCGACGGCGTGCCGCGCACCGATTTCGCCGGCCGCTTCCGCTTCCGGAGGAAACCGGACTACGTGCGGTTCCGGATGCTCGACGGATCACGGATCGGCGGTTTCGGTGAACTGACCGTCCGTGCGGAGGAGTTCCTGGCTCCTCCCGCGCGGCGGATCTTCGTCCTGGAGAACGAGGTGACCTACCTGGCCCTCCCCGAGACGCCGGGGGCCGCGGCGATCCTCGGCGGTGGTTACGGCGTCGGCGTGCTGGAGCGGATGGACTGGCCGGCCGAGGTCGAGCTGGTGTACTGGGGCGATATCGACACCCACGGCTTCGCCATCCTCGACCGGTTCCGCCGCCGTTTCCCGCACGTCCGATCCGTGTTGATGGACCAGGACACCCTGCTGGCCCATCGCGTGCACTGGGTGACCGAGCCCAAGCCCACCCGGCAGCCCCTCGGTGCGCTCACCGCCGAGGAGTCCGCGCTCTACCGGGATCTGATCGGCGACGTGTACGGCCCGGCCGTACGCCTGGAGCAGGAGCGGGTGCGCTTCTCGGCGGTGCGGCGGGCGCTCGGGCCCTGACCTCTCCCCGCGGCCGCTTCCCGCGGGGAGGGGTTTCCGCCGCCGTGCCGGCCGGCGGCGAGGGAGGCTCGGGAGCTGTGAGCACCAGTAGGCCCAGGGGCCTACCTGGAATCGAACCAGGAGAGAAGGAAGCCCCCGAATGGCCCCGCCACCGGATGCGAGGAGAGCGGGAGAGCTGGAGTTTCAATTTGGAAGATTGAGAAGGAAGCCCTCCCATGGCCTCGCGGCCCCCACGGTATCAGGCCGGGATCAGCTCGTGCAGTGTCGCGGCGGTGTACACCCGCGCGCCCGGCGGGAGATCGGCCGGGGCCTCCAGCCCGATGTAGGTGGCCCGCCCGGTCGCGGTGGCGGCGGCGGTGGTGGCGGCGGTGGTGGTGGTGACAGGAACGGTGGCCTTCGCGCGCAGCAGGTCGGCGAGGTAGCGGACCCGGAGATGGTCGCGTTCCACGATCGCGCGCACCAGCAGCGACGTGGTCACCCGGTTGCCCTCGACCTGGTTGAACCGGAGGTGGCCCTTCAGGTAGAGGTGCAGCCACTTCACCCGCCAGAGCCCGTCGTCGCCGCGCAGGAAGACCAGCGGCAGGGCGATCCGGCCGGAGCCGCGCAGGTCCGACTTCATACGCACGGTACGCGGCTCGAAGGGGCGGCCCTCCTGCGCGGCGTCCCTGGTCATGAAACCGAAGAACGCCTCCGCCGCCTCGTCGAACGGCTCCCCGGAGTAGATGTTGACCGCGGGGATGATGATCGGCCGGGTCGCCTCGGCGAGGCGGACGTCGATGAACTCCGAGGCGCCGTCGGCGGCGTCGGTGAGGTCGCCCGAGTACTGCGCGAAGTCGCCCGAGTAGTTCGTCCAGGAGACCTGCTCCGGGTCGCCGTAGGAGGCGTCGAGCATGAGCGCGGACAGGTCGTAGTCGGTGCGCTGCTCGGCCTGGCGCCAGTGGACGAAGAACCTGAGCAGTTCCCCGTCCACCCGGGAGAGCGACCCGCGGGGGAGCATGCCGAGCCCGGGCGCGACGGCCTTGCCCGACAGGGGCAGGGCCACGTCGAGCACGTCGGGGTCGACGATGAGCTCGCCGGGGTCCGGGAGCCGGCGGGTGATCTCCTCGTCCAGGAGGGCGAGCAATCGCTCCAGCGTCTCCCCGCCGAGCGGCGCGCGGCCGTCCGGGGTCGTCCACGCCCTGCCGTACCGGTTGACGAAGACGCGGCCGGCGGCGGGGGTGATCCGGTTCTGCAGGTGCTCGCGCAGGGAGAGCAGCACGCGGCCGGACGCCCGTCCGGCGGCTCCCGCGGCGGCGTCCAGGACCTCCGACGGGGACGAGCCGGTCCGCAGCAGGTGGTCGAGGCGGCGCAGCAGCGCGCCGGGGGCGTGCTCCAGCAACCGGACGGCGTCGGCGGTACGGCCGGCCGACAGGGCGGCCTCCACCTGGCTGTCGAAGCCGGGGACCCTCCGGGTGCCCCTGGCCGTCTCGAAGACCTGGGCGGCCCGCGGGAACCGCGGGAACTCATGGGGGTGCAGCCGCTCGCCGAGCCGCTTCCACTGCTCCCGGTGGCGCGCGACGTCGCCGTGCTTGGCCGGGGGCAGGCCGTCCAGCGCGGCCAGGAGGGCGCGGCGCTCGGCGCGGCGGAACGAGCGGAACCGGGTGGGCGCGGCCAGCGTGACATCACCGCCGGAGGCGCCGCAGGCCAGCCGGAGCACGTCGGTCACCGTGTCGACGAGCAGGGGGAGACCGGCGGCCAGCCGTACCTCGTTGACGACGGCGCGGTTCTCGCGCACGGGGACGTGCTCCGGCTGCTCGGTGCAGAACGAGGCGAGCGAGCGCAGGGCCGCCAGGTCCTCGGCGGCGAGCGGCGCCTCCGAGCCCGCCAGCGAGAAGTAGAGGTCGCGCGCCTCGGACTCCAGGCTCCCGCCCGGCTCCAGTACGGTCACCCGGTCCCCGGCCAGCGGGACCAGCTCCGCGTGCGCGGCCAGCAGCTCGGCGTAGGTGTGCCGGTAGCGGCCGTACCCCGGCAGGCTCAGCAGGTCGATCGTCGACGGCCGGACCCGCGCGGCGGCCGGGTCGAGCGCGGTGACGGGGTCGAGCAGCGCCTCGCGCAGCAGGCCGGCCCAGAACTCCACGGTGTCGGGCACGTTGGCGGGGAAGTCGATGAAGTAGGCGTTGTGCCGCACGTGGTCGCCGACCAGCCGGCGGACCGCGGCCAGGACGCGCACGCCGAGGTCGACCACCGCCTGGCCGGGCAGCTCGGCCAGACGCGCGAGCAGGGCCGGCGAGCACGTGAACCCCACGCTCAGCAGCGCGGCGTCGAGCTGCCGGGCGGCCGTCTCACCCCAGCCCGGCGCGGCGTCGGCGGGAACGTCGAGGGGGACCCGCAGCCGCCTGGCGATGACCAGGCTCTCCAGGGCGAGGTTTTCCGGAGCGAGGTTTTCCAGAGCGTCCACGGATGCACCTTATAGGCGGATAGATGAGGTAATCAGGTGATCCGGGCGTGGAGGTAGGTCTACGAGCGGCGGCTGCCCTACGTCGTCGCGCTGGACGAGAAGGCCGCCCCGCTCTCGGACGTGCGGGCCGCGGCGGGCGGGCCGGACGTCCTCATGTCGGCTTCGAATTCCGCGAATCACCCGCAATCCACAGAATTCGACAATCGCTCCATTCTGCCGTCTTGTGAGCTGTACGCTCATGCCGGATTTCCCCCCGATCAAGGATGTGATTCGTCGGTGGCTGATCAGCGAGGCTCGGAATCGATGAGCGAGTACGAGCGTCGATCCTGGGAGCGGAGCCTGAGGCGCCTTCATGAGCCGCCGCATAAAGCGCTCATGTCCAGGAAGGTTCGGGAATTCGCAAGCACGTCGGCCGATAAGGCCGCTCATTTCGCTGACGCGCACCTGCCGACGGCGGCTGTCAAGAGCATCGTGGCGAAGGCCCTGAACGGGACTCTCGAACTCATCTTCCACCCCGCCCTCTGCTCCGCGAGCGCCCAGAACGCACTGCGCGGGTACGCGAAGGAGCACCCGGCCGTAAGCACGCTGGAGGACCTGAAGAAGCTCGACCTCGAGGACCTCGACCGGTTCCGGCGCCGCAAGGGGTTGTACGTCACGACCTCGGCGGCGCAGGGGGCCGCCGCCTCACTCGTCGTCACCGGAACGGTGGTCTCGTCGACGGTCAGCGGAGGAGTGACCTCGGGCGCGGCGGTCGCCGCGGTCGCGGCCGACACGGTGGCCTCGTTGGCGATGATGGGCCGCAGCGTCGGTTCCGTGGCGGTGAGGTACGGATACGACGTCCGGCTTCCCGACGAAGAGCTGTTCGCGATGGGCGTGCTGTCCTTGGGGATGGCCGGCACGCTCGAAGCGAAGCACGCGGCGCTCGCGGCGCTGTCACGCCTCACGCAGCAGATGATGCGGAGGGCGACGTGGAGGCAGCTCAACGAACAGGTCCTCGTCACGGTGATCGGGCGCGTTTATGAAGCGCTCGGCTTCCTGCTCACAAGGCGAAAGCTCGCTCAGACGGTGCCGCTCGTCGGGGTCGCGATCAACGCCGCGCTGAGCGCGAACATGACCCGGCACGTTTATCAGCGCGCGGAGGACGTCTACCGTATTCGATTCCTTTCGGAGAAGTACGGCCTTGATCCGCAGGAATGGCTTCAAGGCGCGGCTCATGTCCCCGGCGATCCGGAGTCCGGAACGGGCCTGCCGGATGTCGCGGGGATCCTCGATGAGGAGAGATCGTCACCGGTACCGCGTTCGTAGACCCTGATTTCCGCGGCTCCGCCGCGGGTCCTTGAGGACGGCCTTCACCTGCTCGGCGTGGCGTCGGCCTCCGGCCGCCCGTCAGGCCGCGTGGGCCGCGGGCGGTTCGAGGGCGACGACGTCGGGCACCGCGGCGTGCAGCCGCCGGCTGAGGGCGTCGCGGAGGGAGACGGCGGTGACGTGCACGCCGCAGCCGGTGAGCCAGACGGCCAGCTCGGTGAAGTATCCGTCGCCGGAGCCGATGACGACCTGGTCGAAGCGCCGGTCGATCCGGCCGTCGAGGGCAGCCTCGACGAGTGCCCGGTCCGCGCCGTCGGGACCGGAGCGGGCCAGCAGCTGCACTCCCCGCAGCGCGATCCCCACCGCGACGAGGGCGTTGTGGTTGACCGCGACGATGAACTGGTCCATCGGCCCGACCGGGACGATCATCCGGTAGAGCCCCATGACCGCGGTGACCTCCGGGGTGCTGGGGCGGGTGGAGGCCGTCAGGTTCTCGATGTCCAGCAGATGCACGGCACGCCCGCGGCGGAGGGTCCGCCCGGAGCGCCGCCTGCCGTGGTGCCTGCCGTGGTGCTTGTCGTGGTATCTGCCGTCGGTCGGCTCGGAGGTGGGGAACCGGTCGATGCGCGTGGCGGGGGTGATCACGTGCCATCGGTCCTTCCGTGGGATGGTCCTTGCGCTCTGCGATGTTCATTAGAACACGTGTTGATCGAATCGACCAACGTTTTTTCCGACGTTGCATCCACGGCTTGTGCTGGAGTACGGTCCTGTCGACACGCGGAGCCTGGAGGAGAAGGGGTACGAGGTGGAGCGGAACGTCCAGGTGACGGCTGCCGACATCGCCCGCCTGGCCGACGTCGGCCGGGCCGCGGTGAGCAACTGGCGCCGCCGCTACGAGGACTTCCCCGAGCCCGCCGGGGGGACGGCCACCAGTCCATCCTTCGCCCTCGCCGAGGTCAGGCGGTGGCTGCGCTCCCACGTCGACGACAGGCCGCTTCCGCCACGGGAGTGGTTCTGGCAGGAGCTGCGCGGAGAGGTGCACGAGGACGAGCTCGCCGAGCTGCTCGCCGACCTCGGAGCCTTCCTCGTCTACCTCGACCGGGAGCGCGAGGGCTGGGCGGCGCTCTCCGCCGAAGGCGACGAGGCCGTCGCGGAGACGCTCCCCGAACGGGTGCGGGCGGCGTGCGCCGTACCCCTGGAGAACCCGCCGGCGCCGAGATTCCTGACGGAGGCGCGGGTCCCCCTGCTCCGCCGGTTGGCCGGGCTCGCCGTCGAGGGCGGAGTCCGGGAGACGTTCGAGTTCCTGCGGGAACGCTACTTCGAGCTCCACACGAAGCGGACGTACGCCACGCCCGAGCCCGTCGCCCGCCTCATGGCCGAGATCTGCGGTTCCTCCGCCGAGACCGTCCTCGACCCGGCCTGCGGGTCGGGGGTGCTGCTGAAGGCGCTCCACGACATCCCGGGGGGCGGCGTCGCGACTCTCCTCGGGCAGGACGCGGACGAGGCGACGGCCAGGCTCACGGCGGTGCACCTCGCACTGCACGCCGGCGACGTGGAGGTCTCCTGCGGCGACTCCCTCCGGCAGGACGCGTTCGCCGGCACGCTGGTGGACGCCGTCGTGTGCAACCCGCCCTTCAACGACCGCGGCTGGGGATACGAGGAGCTGACCGCCGATCCCCGCTGGGAGTACGGGCTGCCCCCGAGGATGGAGCCGGAGCTCGCCTGGGTCCAGCACGCCCTGGCCCACCTGAAGCCCGGCGGCACGGCCGTCGTGCTCATGCCGCCCGCCGCGGCGAACCGCAGGTCCGGCCGGCGCATCCGGGCCCAGCTGATCCGCCGTGGAGCGCTCAGAGCGGTGATCACGCTCCCGCTCGGGAGCGTCCCCAACACGGCGGTCGCCCTGACCGTGTGGGTGCTCCGCAAGCCGCACGACTCCCGCACGCCGGGCCACGTCCTGATGGTCGACACCTCCGCCTGGCCGGAGGACTTCGGCCGGGTCGCCGCGGACGCCTGGGGACGCTTCGACCGCGGCGACGAGACAGACGAGACCGGTGAGACGGGCGAGACGGACGTCAGCCGGGCCGTCCCGGTCATCGAACTGCTCGACGACGAGGTCGACCTCACCCCGGCACGGCATCTGTCGGTGTCGAAGGAGGACCTCTCGCCCGAACGCGTCACGGGACGGCGGAACCGGGTGAAGGACCTGCTGGGCCTCGCGGCCGGGCTGGTGCCGGACGTCGAGTCGGCTCCGCAGGAGCAGGACCTTCCGGCGGTCCCGCTCACGGAGCTCGTACGGCGCGGCATGGTGACGATCCACCACCAGTCCCCGGCGAAGGCCGACGAGGAGTCCGAGGTGCCGGACGGGACGGCCGTCCTCACGCCGGACGACATCGTCGACGACCGGCCGCCGACCGGCCTCACCCCGCGCGTCCCCGTGCAGCGCGAGATCGTCACGCGGCCCGGCGACGTGGTCGTCCCGCACATGGTGAACCGGCCGGTGGCCCGGGTGGTCAAGGAGGGCGGGGCGGTCCTCGGCCCGCGCGTCTCACTGCTCCGCGCCGACCCCGACCTGCTCGATCCCCACTTCCTGGCCGGCTTCGTGGTCAGCTCCGCCAACGCGCGCAACTACGTCACGATGGCGAGCCGGTCCCAGGTGGACGTGCGCCGCGCGGACATCCCGCTCCTGCCGATCGAGGAGCAGCGCAGGTACGGCGAGGCGTTCCGGAGGCTGGCGGACTTCGAAACCTCCCTGCGGCAGATCGCCGATCTCGGCGATGATCTGATCCGGTTGATATCCGACGCCTGACGCACGGTAGCGTCCGGCCGGTCACGGAGCAGGGCGCAGGCTGAGCGACAACCGCCGACGATCCGGAGGCCGGGCCCGAGCCGCCGGCGCGAGGCGCTGCGTGCGCACCCGCCCGGGCGGGTCTTCACGGCTTGCGGGCGACCCCGCAGAACTGGGACACCTCTTCGGGCTCGCCCCACACGTCGGCCTCGGCGCGCCAGCGCGAACAGGACACCACGCCGGGCTCCAGGAGCTCCAGCCCGTCGAAGAACGTCGCGAGATGACGGCGGTCGCGGGCCACGATCGGGGTGCCGCCCATCTCCATGAACCGCCGCATCGCCTCGTGCATGGCCTCCCCGTGGACCTCGGCCGTGGCGTGCGCGATCGCCAGGTAACTGCCGGAGGGCAGGGCGTCGACCAGCTCCCGCACGACCTTCCCCGCCTCGGTGTCGTCGACGAGGTGGTGCAGGATGCCCAGCAGCATCAGCGCGACGGGCCGGGTGAAGTCGAGCGTCTGCGCGGCGATCCGCAGGATGTGCTGCGGGTCGCGCAGGTCGGCCTCGATGTACTGGGTGCGGCCTTCGGGCGTGCCGGCGAGCAGGGCGCGGGCGTGCGCCAGGACGATCGGGTCGTTGTCGACGTAGACGATCCGGGCCTCCGGGGCGATCTGCTGCGCGACCTCGTGGGTGTTGTCGGCGGTCGGCAGGCCCGTGCCGATGTCGAGGAACTGGCGGATGCCCGCCTCTCCCGCCAGGTGCCGTACGGCCCGGCCCAGGAACGCCCGGTCGGCGCGGGCCGCTTCGACGATGCCGGGGATGAGCTGCTTGACCATCTCTCCGGCCTCGCGGTCGGCCGGGTGGTGGTCCTTGCCGCCCAGCCAGTAGTTCCAGATGCGGGCCGAGTGCGGCCGGTCGAGGCCGAGATCACGTGGGGCATCGGATTCGCGGGGGGTGTCCATGGGCCAGGTCCATTCATGCGGGGTTCGCGCCGAACACGACCGCCTTAGTCGATCATGGCCGCTCACGCCGGGGCAAGTCCCCGGAGGAAGACGATCGCGCGCGCCGTCCAGCGGTGGCCGCCCGCCGGTGCCTTTCCCGGGCGTCGGTGTCCGGCCGGTTCGGTGTCCGGCCGGTTCGGTGTCCGGTCGGTTCAGTGTCCGGCCGGTCCCCGGGCCTCGACGGTGAAGGCCGTGGTGAGCACCCGGCCCTTCGCGTCGCGGAACTGGCCCCACAGCCGGTACAGCCCCGGACGGGGGAAGTCGGCGTGCACCCCGAGTTCGGGTCCGAAGGTCTGGCCGGGCAGGGCGAAGACGGGGCGTCCCCGGTCGTCCTCGACCTCCGCGTGCTCGTGGGCGAACCCCGAGGCGTCCAGCGGCATCACCACCACGTGCCCGGCGGCGGCCAGGTAGGGCCGCAGGTCGTCCAGCGGCCTGCCGGTGGCGGCGTCGGCGAAGCGGAAGGTGAGGTCGCTGCGGTCACCCACCCGCGGCTCGCCGGCGAGCGTGACGCGGACGCCCTCGACCACCTGCTCCCGGGAGGACGGCGAGGGCACGCCGCGTTCGACCGCGGCCGGGTCGCCGACCGTGATCTCGTCGGAGGCGAGCACGCCGGTCATCTCCCCGCGCCGCCGGAGCTCGGCGTGGACCAGGTACTGGCCCTGGGTGGGGAAGGTCAGCGAGACGGTGAACTCTCCCGGCTGGCCGGTGGGCTCCGGGTGGACGTGGGCGAACGTGCCCAGGTCGTCCCGGGTGACGACGAAGTGCATCCAGGCCTCGTGGCTGAGGGCCACGTCCTCGACGGGATCGCCGGTCGAGGCGTCCGCGACGCGGATGCGCAGGGTGGTCTCCCGGCCCGGGACCAGGCCGGAGGGCGTCTCGACGGTCATCTCCACACCGGCGTCCTCGGCGGGGACGGGTTCGGTCTCGGCGGTCATCATCACGCTCATGGCCGGGCGCATCGGCATGCCGGTGCTCTGCGCCCAGGCGAGCACGCCGTTCATGCCCCGCTGGGCGGCCTCGGTACGGCTCAGCAGGGTGAACGCCGCGCCGACGGCCAGCGCGACGCAGGCGATGCCCGCGAGGTAGCCGTAGTCGGCGATCCTGCGGGCCGCGCTGCGCCGCCCGGTCGCGTCATCCGGGCGGAAGCGGCGCAGGCGCAGGGCGTTGGTGACCACGCTGACCGAGCTCATCGCCATCGCGGCGGCGGCGAGGGAGGGGTCGAGCAGGACGCCGTGGAACGGGTGGAGCACACCGGCGGCGACTGGGATCAGCAGCACGTTGTAGGCGAACGCCCACACCAGGCCCTGCTTGATCGTGGAGACCGTGCGCCGGGACAGCTCGATGGCCGAGACGATCCCCCGCAGGTCGCCGCCCACGAGCGTGATGTCGGAGGCGGCGATGGCGACGTCCGTCCCGGTGCCGATCGCGATCCCGAGGTCGGCCGTCGCCAGCGCCGGGGCGTCGTTGATCCCGTCGCCGACCATGGCGACGATCGCGCCGCCCTCGCGCAGGGCGGCCACGCGGGCGGCCTTCTCCTCGGGACGCACGTCCGCGATGACGCGATCGATGCCGACCTGCCGGGCGACGACCTCGGCGGTGACCTCGTTGTCGCCGGTCAGCATCCACACCTGCAGGCCGAGCGCCCGCAGCCGGTCGATCGCCTCGCGTGATTCGGGCCTGACCTCGTCGGCGATACCGATCACACCGGCCGGCCGTCCGTCGAACACGACGTACACCGGGGTGCCGCCCTCGGCCGCCACCGCGTCGGCGGACCGCTCCATCCCACCGGTTCCGACGCCGTGGCGGCGCATCAGCGCGGCGTTGCCGATGAGTACGGCGCGGGCGCCCACCCGGGCCTCCACACCGTGGCCGGGCACGGCCTCGAAGGACCCGACGGCCGGGAGGTCCAGTCCCCGCCCGCGGGCCTCGCGGACGACGGCCTCTCCCAACGGGTGCTCCGACCCGATCTCGGCCGCCGCCGCGTACGCGAGGAGTTCGTCGGCGCCGACGCCCTCGGCGGTGCGGACCTGGACGACGCCGGGGCGGCCCCGGGTGATGGTGCCGGTCTTGTCCAGCACGACCGCGGTGAGCCGGCGGGCCTGCTCCAGCGCGTCGCCACCGGAGATCAGGATGCCGAGTTCGGCGGCCTTCCCGGTCCCCACCATGATCGCCGTGGGGGTGGCCAGGCCGAGTGCGCAGGGGCAGGCGATGATCAGTACGGCGATGGCCGTGCCGATGGCCAGCGTGAGCCGTCCCTGGTCGGGTCCGAAGAGGGCCCAGGTCCCGAAGGTGAGCAGGGCGGCCACGAGCACGGCGGGGACGAACCACCCGGACACCGTGTCGACCAGTCGCTGCATGGGCGCCTTGGACCCCTGCGCGTCCTCCACCAGCCGGACGATCTGCGCCAGCGCGGTGTCCCGTCCCACGGCGGTGGTGCGCATGACCATCGAGCCCGTGCGGTTGATCGTCGAACCGATGAGCACGTCGCCGGGGCCCTTGCGGACGGGCATGCTCTCCCCGGTGATCATGCTCTCGTCGAGCGTCGAGGAGCCCTCGGCCACGACGCCGTCCACCGGGACCCTCTCACCGGGGCGCACACGGACGAGATCGCCGACGGTCACCTCCTCGATCGGGATCTCGATCTCGGCGTCGCCGCGCAGGACGCGGGCCGTCTCGGGCCTCAGGCCCATCAGCGCGCCGATGGCCGAGGCGGTCCGCTTCTTGGCCCTGGCCTCCATCCACCGGCCCATGAGGACGAGCGCGATGACCACGACGGAGATCTCGAAGTACACGTGCAACGGCAGCCCGAGCCGCTCCGCCGCGGCCGGCCACAGGGTGACGAAGGCGCTGTAGCCGTACGCCACCGTGGTGCCCAGGGCGACCAGCGTGTTCATGTTGACCGCCCCGTGCCGCCCGGCCGCCCAGGCCGCGCGGTAGAAGGGCCGACCCGCCCAGAACTGCACGGCCGTCGCGACGACCAGCAGCAGCGGCATCAGCCAGTCCATCGCGTCGACGGAGAGGGGCACGTACATCAGCGCCATCATCGACAGCCCGACGGCCAACGTGATCTGCCAGGTCCGCTTCAGCCGGGTCGTCTCACGGTCCGCATCCGCCCCGGGCTCCCGGGACGGAGACGCCCCGGCCCCGGGCTCCCGGGACGGAGACGCCTCGAGCCCGGCTCCGTCCGCGCTGCCTCCGTCCGTCCCGCCTTCGCGTGGCGTGGCGGTGTAGCCTGCCCGACCCACCGCCTCCGCCAGCGCCTCGACCGTGACGCGGGCGGGGTCGCAGGTGACGGTCGCGACCTCGGTCGCGAGGTTCACCTCCGCCGTTTCCACGCCGTCGACCCGGCTCAGGGCTCTTTCCACCCGGCGTACACAGGACGCGCAGGTCATGCCGGCGATGTCCAGCGTGCGGGAGACGGTCGTCGCCGTCGTCATCGCTCCACCTCCTCCTTGCGCCCGCCTGGTCGCGGGCCGTCGGAGCGACCATCCCGTCCGTCGCTTTCCCACCGCTGCCCGTCCGCTGTCCGCGGTCCGGGGCGCCCGACGGCGGGGGACAGGGGGCGGACAGCGCCTCAGCGCAGGCTGATCCTGTCCGGGCCGCGCTGGGCGGCCCTTCTCGCGACAAGGAGCGAACCATGGAGCGGCTCATGCTCTCCGTCCCCGCCATCAGCTGCGGCCACTGCGTCAAGGCGATCGCCGAGTCCGTCGGCGAGGTTCCGGGGGTCGGCTCGGTATCGGTGGACTTCACGGCCAGGACCGTCGTGGTCACCGGCGACGCCGACCCCGGGGCCGTACGTGAGGCGATCGCCGAGGCCGGCTACGAGACGGTCTGATCACCGATGGACATCGCTCCGACTCCCGTCAAAACGGTCATATCCCCGTAATATTGGCCCGGCCGGGTGGGTAACCGGGCAGGAGGAGCACCATGCACGAGACAGGCGTCCCATCGGCCGATCAGACCAGGGCGGCGGAGGCCTTCGGCGTGCTCGGACCCGTCGAGGTCCGGGCGCCCGGCGGGCCGCCGGCCGCGTTGCCGCCGTCGGTACGGGCGCTGCTGGCACGGTTGCTCCTGTCTCCCGGGCGCGTCGTCTCGGTCGACGGCCTGACCGACGCGCTGTGGGGGGAGGACCTGCCCTCCGACGCGACGAACGCGCTGCAGATCCGCGTGTCCAAGCTGCGTCGTGCCCTCGCGGCGGCCGGTCTCGGCGGTGACGTGCTCGTCACGCAGGCCCCCGGTTACCGGCTCGCCGTACCGGCCGAGTCCGTGGACGCCTGCCGGTTCGAGCGCCTGCTGGGCCGGGCGCGGGAGGAGAGGGCGGCGGGCCGGGACGCCTCCGCCCTCGGCCACCTGCGGGAGGCGCTGCGGCTGTGGCGGGGCCCGGCGCTCGCAGACGCCGGTGACACGGAATGGGTCGCGGCGGAGAGCGCCCGCCTGGAGGAACTGCGGCTGGGAGCGGTCGAGGACCGTGACGAGCTCCGCCTGGAGTCCGGCGGGCACAACGAGGTCATCGCCGACCTCGAACGGCTGGTGGCGGACCACCCGCTGCGCGAGCGACCGCACCGGCTGCTGATGCTCGCGCTCTACCGCGCCGGGCGGCAGGCCGAGGCGCTCGAGGCATACCGGGCACTTCGCCGTCGCCTCGCCGACGAACTGGGAATCGACCCGTCACCGGAACTCCAGGCGCTCGCCGAGGCGATCCTCCGCCAGCAGGTACCGCCGCCCGCCGGAGCCGCGGCTGCCACGGCCTCGTCCGCCACGGTTCCGGCGGGCGCGGCTCCGCCCGAGGCCGCACGCCCCCCGGGCCGGGGGCCGCGGCGGCCCGGGACGAGCGGCTGCCGCGGCGGCTGGTGTCCGTGGTCGGCCGTGGCGATGACGTGTCGACGGCGCTGCGGCGGCTGGCCGAGGCGCGTGTGGTGACACTGACCGGTCCCGGCGGAGTCGGCAAGACGACACTCGCCCTGGAGATCGCCCGCCGGGCCGACGCGGCGCTGGCCGACCGCGTGCGCCTGATCCGCCTGACCGCGCTGGAAGCCGGCGCCGGCGCCGCCGATGTCGCCGACGTCTTCGCGGCCGAACTGGGCGTGACGGCCCCGCCGGGTGCCGACCCGGCCGACGCCGTGGCGGAGCACCTCGCACCCGGCCGGACCCTGCTCGTCGTGGACAACTGCGAGCATGTCGTGGACGACGCCGCCGTTCTGGTGGAGCGGCTGATCGGGACCTGCCCCGACCTGCGGGTGCTGGCCACCAGCCGGGAGGCGCTGGCGATCCTAGGCGAGGTCCAGGTGGTCGTCGGCCCGCTCGCCGTACCCGGAGAGACACAGGACGCGGACGCGATCTCCGCCGCACCGGCGGTGCGGCTCTTCCTCGACCGCGCCCGGGCGGTGCGCCCCTCGTTCGTGCTCGACGCCTCCTCTGCGCCGGCGGTGGCGTCCATCTGCCGCCGGTTGGACGGCATGCCGCTGGCCGTCGAACTGGCTGCGGCCCGGGTCAAGGCGCTCTCACCCGCCGACATCGAGGCACGCCTGCGGGACCGGTTCTCGCTGCTCACGGCGGGCTCGCGGACCGGCGAGGCGCGCCACCGCACGCTGCGCGCCACCCTCGACTGGAGCCACGACCTGCTGACGGAGGCCGAGCGCCGCCTGCTGCGCCGCCTCGCGGTCTTCCGCGGCGGCTGGACCCCGGCCGCCGCCGAGGAGGTGTGCGCCTTCGCCGGTATCACTTCCGGAGAGGTGCTCGACCTGCTGCTCCGGCTGGTCGACCGGTCCCTCGTGGTTCCTGAGCCGGCCACCGGGCGGTTCCGCCTGCTCGTCACCGTACGGGAGTACGCCTGGGCCCGGCTGGAGGAGGCCGGTGAGGTCGCCGAGTGCCGTGACCGCCATCTCGGCCACTGCGTACGGCTGGCAGAGGAGCATGGCCCGCAGGTGCGCAAGGGCGGCGATGCCTGGGCCCGTCTGATGGAGGAGCACGACAACCTCCGGGCGGCGGTGGACCACTCCGTCGAGTGCGGGGACGCCGAGACGGGCTTCCGCCTGGCCGGTGCGCTCGCGTGGTTCTGGGGGTACGGCCTGCGCCATGAGGGCACGCGAGTGCTGACCGCGCTGCTGGAGACCGGCGGCGGGTCGCCCGTCGCGCGGGCCCGAGCCCTGCAGGGCATCGGCATCCTGCACGTCTACTACCCGACACCGCGCTCGGTCGCCGCGGCGGCGGAGAGCCTCACGCTCTTCGAGGAGATGGGAGAGGCACGCGACGCCGCGGTCTCCCGGCTCGTGGTGGCCTGGGCGGGCCAGTACGGCGGCGACGTCGGGCGGCACCGGGCCGCGATCGAGCGGAGCCGACGCGATCTGGGCGACGCCGACGACGGCTGGTGGCAGGCGATGACCCACTACCTGGAAGCCCTGCTGACCCTGCGCCTCGGTGACTTCGAGACCTCGGCCCGGCAGTGGCGCCACACCGGCGACCTCATGCTCGCCATCGGCGACCGCATGATGGGCGGCGCGGCCGTGGCGCACCTCGGCGTCGCCCTGCGCGAGACGGGACGGCACGAGCAGGCCCTGGCCGTCCTGGGCGAGGCCGCGGACGACAGCCGGGAACTGGGATCTCCGCACGGGCTGGCCTTCGCGCTCGTCCACCTGGCCCACGCGCGTCTCGACCTGGACCCGTGCGCCGACGTGGCGGCGCTGCTGACCGAGGCGGACGAGGTCGCGCGCCGGGCGCACAACCCGCGCTGCCGGGCATGGGCCGTGTGGGGCCGGG
>NZ_CDRNDK010000044.1:0-26746 GCF_977012225.1 Planomonospora algeriensis
CCGCGGCCAGCGGAGTCGCGGCGGCCAGCGGCTCGGCCACGGTGGCAGCCTGCTGCTCGCGCCGGCTCCGGGCGGCGGCGTCCTTGTGCGCGGGGCTGCAGTACTTGGCCGGGCGGCCGCCGATCCGCCGACCGTGCTCATCGCGCCGGGGCGCAGGGAGCGGGTTGCCGCAGCCCTCCAGGAGGCAGATCCCGGCCGGCTCGGTCTCCCCGGCGGGCAGGGCATCGGCAGCGGAGACGGCCGCAGAGTCGTCGAACATGCCGGTCACCCTACATTTTCCGGCTCGCGCCATGGGGAACGGCAAAGCGTTTCCATCAGATCTAGCGAGGGGACTGCCGGGTTCACCCGGCATACGGGTGCGCCGTGTCAGCCTCCCAGCCTGCTGAGCGTCATCAATTCGGTGACGGCCTCCTCGGGAAGCCGGACGAATCCCAGGAACTGATGCATCGGCAGCGACTCGACCATGCGCAGCATGCGGGCGCGCTCGGCGGCTCGCGTCTGCTCCTTCTCGGTCATGCCCGCGGTGAGCCGGGCCATGAGCCGAGGTCCGACGACCGGATGGCCGAACCACTCGCCGACGCTGGAGTCCAGCGTCAGCTCCTTCACGAGCACCTCACCGGCGAGCCCGACGGTCTCCTCGGCCACGATCAGCGAGGCGTTCTCACCGATCTGGACGGTGTAGTCGCCGGGCGCGACCAGCCAGCGGCCTTCGGTGACGTCCCAGTAGGCGAACGCGCGAGCGTCCAGGTCGAAGGCCACGGCCGTGGACTCACCGGGGCCGAGCGCGACCTTGGTGAAGGCGCGCAGCTCGCGCACCGGGCGGCGGACGGGGCCGGCCTGCGTGGCGACGTAGAGCTGGACGACGTGCTTGCCGTACCGCCTGCCGGTGTTGGCGACGGTGAGGGTGACGTGCGCGCTGTCGTCCCCGGTGACCTGCACGGCCAGGTCGCCGACGGCGAAGGCGGTGTAGGTGAGCCCATGGCCGAAGGGGTGGCGCACCGGCCGCTCGACGGTCTCGTGGTAGCGGTAGCCGACCATGACGCCCTCGCCGTACCGGACGGCGCCCTGCTCGCCGGGGAAGTTCACGAACGACGGCGTGTCCTGCAGGCGCAGCGGGATGGTCTCGGCCAGCCGCCCGGACGGGCCGGTCACGCCGAACAACAGGTCGGCGACGGCTCCGCCGCCGGCCTGGCCGAGCAGCCAGCCCTCCAGGACGGCGTCGACGTCGTCGTACCAGCCCTCCAGGGACACGACACCCCCGTTGGACAGCACCACGACGGTACGGCGGGCCGCCGCGGCGGTGGCGCGGATCAGCCGCACCTGCTCGTCGGGGAGCTCGATGGTGGTCCGGTCGTAGCCTTCGGACTCGTCGGCGTCGGCGAGCCCGGTGAAGACGATCGCCAGGTCGGCGCCCTCGGGGTCGGCGGTGACGGTCCGCTCCCCGGCCAGCTTCCTGATCTCCTCCAGCGGGACGTCCACCCGGGTGGGGTTGATGCGCGAGCTGCCGCCGCCCTGGAAGCGCGGCTGGGTGGCGAACGGGCCGACGACGGCGATGGTCCTGACCTCGGGCCGATCGGGAGCACGGCATCGCCGTTCTTCAGCAGTACGGCGCACTCGGCGGCCAGCTCGCGGGCGAGCGCGTGGTGGGCGTCGGCGTCGAAGTCCGCCTGCCCGGCCCGCCACCGCTCGGCCATGGCCCGCACCCGCGCCGCGGAACGGCCGACGGCCGCCTCGTCCAGTGAGCCGTCGCGGACGGCCCGCACGATCTCGGCGTCGCCGGCGGGGTTGCCGGGCATCTGCAGGTCGAGCCCGGCCTCCAGGGCGGCGACCCGGTCGTTGACGGCTCCCCAGTCGGAGACCACGACGCCGTCGAAGCCCCACTCCTGGCGCAGCAGCGTGGTCAGCAACCAGGGGTGCCGGCTGGCGTAGACGCCGTTGACCTTGTTGTAGGCGGCCATCACGGTGGCGGGCCGGGCCTGCTCGACGACGCGTTCGAAAGCGGGCAGGTAGATCTCCCGCAGGGTGCGCTCGTCGACCTCGGCGCTGACGCGCATGCGGTCGGTCTCCTGGTTGTTGGCCGCGAAGTGCTTGACGGAGGCGCCCACCCCGTGAGCCTGCAGGGCCTTCACATGGGCGGTGGCCAGGACGCCGGACAGCAGCGGGTCCTCGGAGTAGTACTCGAAGTTGCGACCGCACAGCGGCGAGCGCTTGATGTTCACCCCGGGCCCCAGGACGATCTGGACGCCGTGCGCGCGGGCCTCGGCGGCCACCGCGGCGGCCAGGCGGCCCGCGACGGCGGGGTCCCAGCTGGAGCCCACCGCGACGGCGGGCGGGAAGCAGGTGGCGGGCAGACTCTCATGGACGCCCAGGTGGTCGGTGCCGCCCGCCTGCCGGCGCACGCCGTGCGGGCCGTCGCTGAGTACGGCCGAGGGCACCTCGCCCACCGGCTCGGTGCTCCACGCGTCCTTGCCGGACAGCAGGGACGCCTTCTGCTCAAGGTTCACCGGATGGCTTCCTTCGGATCGTCGGCCGGTTCCCCGGACGCGCCGGGAACGGACTCGAGACTGCTGCTACGAGAGGATGCCGCCTCGGGGACCTCGCCGTCGACGGGGACGCGGAACGGCGACGGGACACCGGGGAAGCACCCGCCGCGCCTCCGGACACCGGAACGATCACGCGCACCCGCTCCTCCCCTCCGGTGACGAGCGCGTCCCGGCCGCCGGAGCTCGTAGCGGGGCCCGCAGCGGAGCTCGAGGGCGGCGAAAGGCGGCGGCGATCAGGGCGGCGTCTTCCCCCACCCAGCCGAGCAGGGCGGATCCGCGGTTGCGCTGGAAGGGCAGCCCGACGTAGGCGAGACCGGGCACCGGGCTGACCCCCGCGGAATGGACGGGGAGCCCGCCGTCCAGGGCGCGCGGGATGCGGATCCAGCGGTGGTCGGGACGGTAGCCGGTCGCCCAGATCACAGCCGATGCGGTCACGGTCTGCCCGGTGGCGGTGCGCAGCCGCGGTCCGTCGGCGGCGGTGACGCGGCCGACGACGCGCACCCCGAGCCGTCGCAGGCCGCGCGGGCCCAGACCGATCAAGGGGTCGCGGTCGCGGACCAGACGGCCCAGCCGGCCGGTGACGGGCGCGCGGACGAGGCCGAACGCCTGCAACCAGGTGAACACGTCGACGCCGCCGACACGCTGGGGCAGCACCGGTTGCCTTCTGCCGAGCGAGAGCGTGACCGGCCGGGTGGCGGCGAGCTCGGCGGCGATCTGGACACCGGAGTTGCCGCCTCCGACGACCAGTACGGGGCCGTCGGGAAGCTGGGCGGGGTTGCGGTAGTCCGCGCTGTGCAGGGAGACGATCCCGGGCGGGAGCGGCAGGTCGGGGATGTACGGCTGCTGGAACGGGCCGGTGGCGACCACGACGCCGTCACAGGTGAGGGTGCCGCGGTCGGTGGCCGCCTCGAATCCTCCGCCCGGGATCAGGCGCAGCCCGGTCACGGTGGTGCCGAGCCGGACGGGCAGCTCGAAGTGGGCCGCGTACGCCTGCAGGTAGTCGGCTACCTCGTCCTTGCCCGGGTGGCGGTGGCCCGGGCCCGCCAGCGGCAGGCCTGGCAGTGCGCTGAGACGGGCGGGGGTGAACAGGCGCAGGGAGTCCCAGCGGCGCCGCCAGGAATCACCGATCCGGGGCTGGGCGTCCAGCAGCAGAACGTCGTGGCCGGCCTGGCGGAGTTCGCGGCCTGCCGCGAGCCCGGCCTGGCCGGCGCCGATCACGATAATCACGGGGACAAGCCTGCCCGCCGGGGTGGCGGCGGGGCTTGAACGAACCTGCTAAGGCAGCCAGCGCACCCCCTCGGTCAGCGCTGAGGGGGTGTCGCCCATCATGCGGCGGACGGTGCGGGTCAGGTGGGCGGCGTCGGCGAATCCGGCCGTGTGCGCGGCCTGGGTCAGCGATACGCCCTCCGACAGCGCGCTCAGGGCCGCGCGCAGGCGCGCCCATAGCACATACGGCCGGAACGGCAGCCCGAACTCGCTGGTGAACAGGTGGGACAGCCGGCTTTCCGACAGGTGCACGCGGGTCGCGACGTGGCCGAGCCGCACGGGCCCGGGCAGCGTATCGGAGATGACCTGCGCGGCGTGCCTGAGGGCGGGGTGGCCGGCTTGCGGCGGCGTCCCGGTCAGGGTCGCGATCAGGGCCTGCAGCGCGGGCAGGTCACGCGTCGCGGGGATGTCGGCATCGATCCGCCAGGCGGCGGGCGGACCGGTCCGTCCCCGGTCGAGCGCCGGCCCGGCCTGGGACGGGTCGATCAAGGCCAAGAGCGCGTCGTCCGCTCCGCGCGCGATCGCGTGGGGGGTGTTGGCCGGGATGAGCGCGGCCGTCATGGCGTGTTCGACGCCGTCGGCGCCCCGCAGGATCAGTCCGTCACCGATCAGGAGCTGCACGGCGTGGTGGGCGTGCAGGGCGCCCGCGCCGATGCGGCCGCCGTAGTAGAGCCGGCCAGGCCTGATCGTCGCCCATCCCCGGCATCGGGCTTCGGCTTCGGACGATGGCATCGGCGAACGCCCCGCCGGGCCGGTCAGCGCTCCCGGAGGCGCTGCGCCTCCTTGCGCGCCTCGGCCTGGACCGACCGCTCGCGCGTCAGCCACTCGGGCTCCTCGGCCTTGATGGCGTCGATCTCGGCGGTGGTGAGCGGCCCGGTGATGCCGCCCCTGGCCAGGCCCGAGTTGGAGACGCCCAGCTTCACGGCGACGACCTGCCTGGGGTGCGGTCCGTTGCGCCGCAGATCGGCCAGCCAGGCCGGCGGAGCGGCCTGCAGCGCGTTCAGCTCATCCCTGGAGACGACGCCCTCCTGGAACTCGGCGGGAGTGGCCTCCAGGAGCACACCCAGCTTCTTGGCCGCGGTCGCGGGCTTCATCGTCTGAGTGGTCTTGAGCTTGGTCATGGTGTCAAGGGTAGGGCGCGAAACCGCTTGCCCTGACATCGGTACCCTGAGGAGGTGACTGACAGGGAGTTCCGGCTGGCTTACGTGCCCGGGGTGACGCCCGCCAAGTGGGCGGGTGTCTGGGCCGAGCGTGTGCCCGACGTGCCGCTCACCTTGGTCCCCGCCGCCGCGGCCGAGGTGGTGGGGCTCCTGCACGACGGTGGTGCCGACGCCGGGTTCGTACGGTTGCCCGTGGACCGCGAAGGGCTCAGCGTGATCCCTCTCTATGTGGAGACCACCATGGTCGTGGTGCCGAAGGACCACGTGGTGGCCGCCGCGGACGAGGTGACCATCGCTGATCTCGCCGACGACGAGGTGTTCCATCCGATGGACGACACCCTTGAGTGGACGGCCCTGCCGGGGCTGCCGGCTTTCACGCGCCCGGACACGACGGCGGAGGCGATCGAGCTGGTGGCGGCGGGGGCCGGGCTGCTGCTGGTCCCGCAGTCGCTGGCGCGCCTGTACCACCGCAAAGACCTGACCTGTCGGCCGGTCGTGCAGACGCCGCAGTCGCAGATCGCGCTGGCCTGGCCCGCGGAGGCGACGACTGAGCTGGTGGAGGACTTCATCGGCATCGTCCGCGGGCGTACGGCGAACAGCTCGCGGGGCCGTACCCCCGCCCCGGCCCCGGGGAAGGCGCGTAAGCAGCCGCGGAGTCCGGCTCCGGGCGGGTCGGGCCGCCGGGGCACGCAGACCGGCCGCGGCAGGAAGGGCCGACCGGCCCCGCTGAGCGGCCGTCCCCGGACGCGGGGGTGCGGCAGGCCCGCGACGGCATCACGGCGAAACGGGCGCCCGGGTCGGCCGGATGGCGGCACCGCCCTGCGTGATCATCGAGCCCGACGACGATGATCCGGTCTGGTTCGCCTCGGTCTCCCGACACTAGGGGGGCAGACCAAGTACGCCGGAAAGGGCTAACAGGAGGGTTCTGATCGGAAAGAATCTGCGTTCTGCCCGGTTCCCGAGACTGCGTCTGACCAGGTCAGCGTAGTCAGGCCGCTACGGGGACCAATCCGGCCACACGTCGGGCACGGCTGTCCACAGCCGAAACCTCTGCTTCCGCCTCCACCGCCTGACCTGCGGTTGGCCCCTTTCCGGCGTACTTGGTCTGCCCCCAGGGGAGGGCTCGACCTTCACCTTGCGCATCCCGGCCGACACCGTCGACGGCGCTGACAGCCGGTGATGGCGGTGCGGCATCGGGCGGCAAGAGCGCTATCTGGATCCATGACGGCCGAACGACACTGCAACCCTCCTTATCGGTCCCTGTCTGGCCGATGAAACGGTTGGCCGCAACCGGGAGGGTATATGCCGAAAGGGGGCGGTGGATGTGAACGCTGGGGAGCGGTGGATGTGAGCGACGAGCCGTTGCTGCCGCGGATGCGGACCGATGAGCTGCTCGCCGAGCTGCAGGAGCGCCTGCAGGTGCTCGCGGCGGCCCAAGAGCGCGTCCACACCCTGCTGGAGGCCGTGATCTCGATCGGCGGAGACCTGGATTTGGAGACCGTGCTGCGCCGCATCATCGAAGCGGCCACCCGGCTGGCCGACGCCCGCTACGGAGCCCTGGGCGTGATCGGCGAGGGCGGCACGCTCAAGCGGTTCATCCCGGTGGGCATGAGCGAGCAGCAGATCGCGGCGGTCGACCACTGGCCGCGCGGCGAGGGCCTGCTCGGCCTGCTGGTGCGCAAACCGCAGACCCTGCGCCTGGCGGATATGGCCGACCATCCCGCCTCCTACGGCTTCCCCGCAGGCCACCCGCCGATGCGCAGCTTCCTGGGCGTGCCGATCCGGGTGCGCGAGGAGGTGTTCGGCAACCTGTATTTGACCGAGAAGACCGGCGGCGGGCCGTTCGGGGAAGAGGACCAGGCCGTGGTCACCGCGCTGGCCACGGCGGCGGGCGTGGCGATCGCCAACGCCCGCCTGTATGAGGAGACCCGGCGGCGCGAGGCCGAGCTGCATGTGTTCGCCGGCGTCGTCGCCCACGACCTCAAGCGCCCGATCAGCGTGATGCGCGGTTTCACCGAGATCACCCTGGAGAGCCTCGCCGGCCAGCGCGTCCGCCGGGAGGACCTCGGTCACCTGCAGCGGGTGCTGGCCGCCGCCGGCCAGATGAGCCGGCTGATCGACGACCTGCTCATCTACGCCACCGCCCGCGACGCCGCGTTGCCCCTCATCGACGTCGACGTGGCCCGTCTGGTGCGCCAGATCGTCGACGATCACCTGGCCGCGGCCGAGACGGCCGAGGCGGTGCCGCAGGTGTATCTTGGAGCGCTGCCGCCCGTGCGCGGCAATCCTCCCCTGCTGCGTCAGCTGTTCGACAACCTGATCGGCAACGCGATCAAGTACACCCCGGCCGGTCAGGCCGCCCGCGTCGACGTCACCGGCGAGCCGGCCGGCAGCGGCTGGGTACAGATCACGGTCGCCGACCGCGGCATCGGCATCCCGCCGGGCGAGCATGAGGCGATCTTCACTGGATTCCACCGCGTCGCCAGCACCTACACCGGGACCGGGCTGGGACTGGCCATCTGCCAGCGGGTCATCGAGCGCCACGGCGGCACCATCACCGCTAGCGACAACCCCGGCGGCGGCGCCCGCTTCACCTTCACCCTGCCCGCCACCTCCGATCTACCGCAGCGGTGATACGGCCCGCAAAGGGGGGCGCGGCCGCCGATTCCCGCAACCGGATCGGTTGCGACCTGGCAGGGTGAAGGGCGGTGAGCATCGACGAGCAGTCCCCGCGGGTCGAGCAGGTTCCGGCGTCGCGCCGCCGCGGCGTCGGCCGGGGAGCGGCCGACGACCGAGCACCATCCGGTCAGCGTGCTGAACGAGCAGGCCCAGCAGGGCCGCATCAGCGCCCCGGAGTGGCAGGTGGCCTCCACCGGTCCGTCACACGCCCCGGCGTTCACCGCCACGGTCGCCACCCGCCCCGCCGACGGCGAACGTCTCGTCTCCGCGACCGGCACGGGCGCGAGCAAGGCGGTGGCGCGGGCGGTGGCCGCCGCGGCGCTGCTGAGCGCGCTGGAGGCGCCCTGAACCTCCCGGCACCACCCGTCCGGTCCTGCTCTCCCCCCGCGGGTCTCCTCTACAGGTCTACTCGCCGGCGGGCGCGGCGGGCAGGTGCAGGGTGAAGATGGAGCCCTCGCCGGGGGTGCTGGTGGCGGTGACGGTGCCGCCGTGGGCGGCGGTGATGGCCTTGACCAGTGACAATCCCAGGCCGATGCCCTGGACGGCGTTGTCGGTGGCGTAGCGGGAGCGGTAGAAGCGGTCGAACACGTGCGGCAACTCGTCCGCATCGATGCCGACGCCGTGGTCGGTGACCGCGATCGCCACCTGCCCGCCCTGCGAGGAGGCGTGCACGGTGATCGGTGTGTCGGCCGGGGAGTACTTGACCGCGTTCGACAGCAGTCCGCCCAATGCCTGCACCAGCAGGTCACGGTCGGCCGCCACGCGGTCCACACCGGCCTCCAGGCGCACCTGCAAGGTGTGCCCGCTGGCCCGGGTCTGGGCGCCGGCGGTGCGCACCGCCTCGTCGATGATCTCGTGGACCGGTGCCGGGGCCGCGTGCACGCCCAGCCGGTCGTGGTCGAGGATATTGATCGCCAGGAGGTCTTCGACCAGGTGCTGCAGCCGGGCCGTGTTACCGGTGATCGCCTGCAGCATGCGCTGCTGCTGGGCGTTCAGCGGACCGGTCTCGGCCTCGCCGAACAATTCCAGGTAGCCGGTGATGCTGGCCAGCGGGGTGCGCAGCTCGTGGGAGACGGTGGTGATGAAGTCGTCCTTGGCCGCGTCCAGTTCTTTGAGGCGCGCCACGGTGGCCTGTTCGGCCTCATAGGCCTGCCGTAGCGCCGCTTCGGCCTGGCGGCGCTCGGTGATGTCGTGCACGAACGCGTGAAAGGCCCACTCGCCGTCCTCGCGGGTGGCCCACACCACCAGCTCGATGGGGAACTCGCCGCCGTCGGGCCGCGCGCCGGCCAGCTCCAGGCGCCGCCCGAGCACGTTCGACCGCCCCGTGGCCAGGAACCGGGCCCGGCCGGCCTGGTCGGCCTGGCGGTAGCGCTCCGGCACGATCGTCTCGTGCACCTGCCGTCCCAGCACCTGCTCGCGGGAGCGGCCGAACATGCGCGCGGCCGCGGCGTTCCACTCGGTGATGTGCCCGGCGGCGTCGGTGGAGATGAAGCCTTCCACGGAGGTGTCGATGATCTGCTGCAGGCGCTCGCGGCTCGCCTGGACGGTCTGATGGGCCCTGTGGCGGTCGATGACCCGGCCGAGCTGGTGGCCGAGGCTGGCCATCACCCGCAGCAGCGCCTCATCTCGGTCGACCTGCTGGCGGGAGAAGAACTGCAGCACCGCGGCCACGCCGTCGGCGGCGATGACCGGGAAGGCGAACGCCGCCCGCACGCCCGGATCCCGTCCGCGCAGGACGCCCGCGGTCAGCGGGTCGACGGTCACATCATGCGACCAGACGGGCTGGCCGGTGGCCGCTACCCGGCCGATGATGCCGGTCCCGGGCGCGAACCGGGTGGTGGCGGCGATCTCGCGCAGTACCGGAAAGTCCTCGATCGGCCCGGCCCAGATGCCGCAGGAGACGAACGCCTCGCCGTTGTCGACCGGAACGCACAGCTGGCCCAGCGGCCAGCCGGTCACCTCGCGCACCGCGCTCAGGGCCGCGCGCGCCGCCTGTTCCAGGTCGTCGGTGGCGCTGGCCACCGCGGTGACGGTGTCGAGCAGCGTCACCAGCGCCACTTCCCGCTGCGTCCCCGCCACCGCAGCGCCTCCTTCCGGCCCGGCCCGCGCCCGCCGGGGCCGTCGTGTTCCTCCTTCGAACCTAACCGAAGGTGACTGCGTGATGACGCGGCGACCCCGGTGGAAGGGTCAGACCGGGTCGTGACAGTGGCACCACGGCGGCACCATGCCGGCCCTGCCCCGCTTCTGATGTATCTGCCAGCACATCTCATACGGCGAGTGACGCGCGGAGAGCGGGGCGGCATCATCGTGGCGGCGCATTGGACCGGATGTCTTACCCCGGGAAACGGCGTGCCGCTCTACGCATCCTCCGCGCCGCTGGACGCGGCCTGCACCGCCTGTTCGGCGGCGTCGCAGATCTCGAAGGCCCGGCGCAGGCCGGTGATCGTCAAGAACCGGGCCAGGGTGCCGTGCACGCCGGACAGCAGGAACCGCTTACCGGCCGCCTGGCACTGCTTCAGGGCACCGATGAGCGCGCTGATCCCCGTCGAGTCGCAGAACGCCATATCGGCCGTGTCCAGCACCACCGCGTCGAGATCGTCTTGCTCCCACAGCGGCTGCACGCTCGCGCGCAGCGTCGGCACGGTCATCGCATCCAGGTCGCCGGTGAGGTGGACGACCATCACACCACCGTGCTGGACCAGGGAGACGGCGAAAGGGCGGCCGCGCACAGGACCGGACGGCGCGTTCATCGGAGACTGCATGCGGGGGACAGGGCAGGCATGCCCCTCTTCCTACCAGGAATGACCTACCGTTGATGCGTCCGGATCACCACGGGATCGATGACGATTCGTCGGCCAGGCGGGTGAGATCGGGAAAACGATGCCGGCCCGGCTCCGATGGGGACCACCGCATCGGCACCACCGGATAGCCGGGGAAGCCGGTGAGGGATCACCGGCGACCCTCAGGGCAGGAACGGCGCGGATCACCGGCAGAACCCCGGCGCGGGCAGAGCACGCGCCGGGAAACGAACGCAGCGCAGATCAGGATGGTGCCGCTGGTCCGACGGGCAGGCACACCGTGAAGATCGTTCCGCCGCCGTCCCGCGGTGCGGCGGTGATGGTGCCGCCGTGCGCGGTCACGATCGCCTTGGTCACGGCCAGCCCGAGCCCGGTCCCCTTGATCCCGGACTCCTTGGCGGTGGAGGCGCGGAAGAACCGGGAGAACAGCTGGTCGTACTGCTCGGGCGGGATGCCGATGCCGGTGTCGGTGATCGTCAGCATCACCGTCCCCCCCGCGCACGGCCCGCCGTCGGCGGGCCCGGCGGTGACGGTGACCGTCCCGCCCGGCGGCGTGTACTTGATCGCGTTCGACAGCAGGTTGTCGATCACCTGGCGCAGCCGCACCGGGTCGGCGTGCACCCGCAGGGCGCGGGCCAGCTCTGCGGTGAAGGTCAGCCGGTTGGCCGCCGCGGCGGGCCGGTGGTCGTCGAGGGCCTCGCGCAGCAGGCCGGTCAGCGCCAGAGGCCGGGCCTCGATGCCGATGTGCCCGCCCTCCAGGCGGGCCAGATCCAGCAGCTCGTCCACCAGGCGCTGCAGGTGGCCGCTCTTGCGGTCGATGACGTCGGCGAAGTCGCGCTGCCCGTCGGTCAGCTCCGCATCATCCAGCAGCAGCTCGGCGTAGCTGCGGATGACGGCGACCGGGGAACGGATCTCGTGGCTGGCCAGCGCGACCAGCTCGTCCTTCATCACGTCCAGCTCCCGCAGCCGGCGCACCTGCTCCTGCTCGGCGGACAGCAGCCGCTCGCGCTCCTCGGCCAGCCGGTGGCGGTCGGTGACGTCGGTGGAGATGCCGTCGATCAGCAGCCGCCCGCCTTCGCGGCGCGGCATGCCGCGCATCCAGATCCAGCGGGTGATGCCGTCCAGGCCGATGAGCCGGCATTCGACCTCGGCTTTGCGGCCGGCGGAGGCCGCAGCCTGGAAGGCGGCGATGGCCGGGCGGTCGTCGGGATGGACCTGGCGCATGAAGACCCCGGGCGCATCGGCGTCCGCGGGCAGCGGGCCGCCCAGCAGCTTGGCCAGGTTCGGGCTGACGTCCACGGCCCGGACCGAGCCGTCCGGGCCGATCTCCATGGTCCACACATCATCGTCGAGCTGGGCGATGACCTGCTCGAACCGGCGGCGGCCGGCGGCCAGCTCCAACTCCAGTTCCTCGGCGCGGCGGCGCTCCATGTACCGGCCGAGGTGGGCGCAGATCCCGTCCAGCAGAGCGACCAGGTCCTCATCGGGCTCCTGGGCGGTATCGGTGAAGAAGGCCAGCACGCCCTGCACCTGCCCGCCGCTGTAGACGGGCAGGCCGATCGCCGCGCGCAGGCCGGCCTGCAGCGCCTGCTGCTTGCGGGCGAAGCCGCGGGGATCGGCGGGCAGGTCCGTCACCCACATCGCCCGGCCCGCGTCCCACACCAGCCCGGCCAGCCCCTGGCGGCGGCCGAAGGTGCGCCGTGCATCACCGGTGAAGGCCGACACGTCCCGATCCGGCCGCCACCAGGAGGCGATGCGGGTGATGCCGCTGTCATCGGGGGCGACCTGCCAGTACTCGCCGCAGGTCCAGCCCAGCGCATCGGTGACCGCGGCCAGCACCTCGGCGGCGGCCTGCCGGCTGGAGGCCGCGGTGGCCAGCACCTGCACCACGGCGTGCTGGGCCTGACGCAGCAGGCCGAGGCGTTTTTCGGCGGTGATGTCGCGCAGCAGCGCATGACACGGCGTCCCATCGGCTCCGGTGTCGGCGCGCACGACCATTTCGACGGGGAACTCCCGCCCCGACCGGTCGATCGCGGTCGCCTCCAGCCGCTGCCCGGCCGATCCGCCCTCACGTTCGCGTACCCGGCGCAACGCCTGCTCCCAGGCGGCGCGCCGCCGCGGCGCAGCGATCAGGTCCAGGGCCGCGCAGCCGACGGTCTCCTCGACCGACCAGCCGAACAGGCGCTCGGCCCCGGCGTTCCACGCCGCCACCGTCCCATCGGCGTCAATCGAAAGCGCCGCCTGCGGCAGGCGGTCCAGCACCGCCTGCGCATGCGCCAGCCGCACCTCGATCTCCGCCACCACCATCGCGGCCAGGTCCTCCAGCAGGCCCAGCTGCTCGGTGCTCCACTGCCGGGGCACCGAATCGATCACGCACAACGCGCCCAGCACCTGCCCGCCACTGGTCCGCAGCGGCATCCCGGCATACGCCGCCAGCTGACCGCCGGCGACGGCCGTGACCGCGCACCAGCGCGCATCAGCGCGCGCGTCCGCCACGGTCAGCGGCATGTCATCGGCCACGATGTAGCGACACAGCGACTGCGACAAGGGATTGTGCTCGGCCTGCCACGGCTCGGCCGGCCCGCTCGTACTGATGACGACCTGGCGGTCGACCTCGATCAGCGACACCATCGCCACCGGCGCCTGCAGCCACCGGGCCGCCAGCCGGGTCACCCGATCCAGCAGCGGCACCTCATCGGCTTCCAGCAGGCCGGTCGCGTGCAGCGTCTGCACCCGGCGCGGATCCCGGATGCGATCAGCTACGGTCATCGTGGTCACCCCCTTCCACCCACCCCTACCCCTTTGACGGACCCTTCCGGCCTGTCCCGCCGCAGGCACCGGGTATCCGACCTGCGACGATCCCTTTCCCGGGCATGCGCTCCGTCCCTCGACGGGGAGAACCGGGACCTGCTTCGATAACGCGATCACCGAGAGCTTCTTCGCCTCACTGGAGTGCGAGCTGCTCGACCGGCGGACCTTCCGCACCCGGTCGGAGGCCGAGCGGGCGGTGTTCGCCTCCATCGATGGGTTCTACGACCCCCGGCGCCGGCATTCGGCCAACGGCCAGCTGAGCCCGGCCGACTACGAGCGCCGACAGGCCCTCAAGAACGTCCATCAAGACGGCTATGCTGCCGCGTAACCGCAAGCCCTGATGCGTCTACCGAACCGGGGCAACTCCAGCCGCAGGTACCGACGAGGGTGCCTGCGGCTGCCGACGGCCGCGCGGCAGCCTCAGCTGATGGTGACCGGTCCGTCCACCGCCGATCCCAAAGGTGGTCCCCCTCCTCACAAGCCTGCGCCGAGGGCGTACAGCGGTGGCGGTGTCCTGCCTGCGCACAGCGTGGGCGAGACACCAAAGGTCAGTCCTCTGGCCTGCCCAGGTGATCGTCGTTGTGCTGGACGACGAGCTCACCCCAGCAGGGGAGCCCTCCGGGGTGCAGGCGGGCCAGTGCGCTGGCAGCAGGCGTATGAATCCCGTCAATAATCTGCCCAGCGGCGTAGGGAAAGCGTCAAGATGCGGGGAAGGTGCTGGCTGTCGCTATTTCATGGGGTTTGGCCCTCACGGAGGGCCTCGGTAAGTTTCCGGGATCTGGGGAATGGTGATCGGCGTGCCACGGGGGCGGCTGCGGATCTACCTGGGCGCGGCCCCGGGGGCCGGTAAGACCTTCGCCATGCTGAGCGAGGGGCGGCGCGGTGCAGAACGCGGCCGGGACGTGGTCGTGGGCCTGGCGGAGACCCACGGCCGGGCCCGCACCGCCGCGCTGTTGGACGGCATGGAGATCCTCCCTCGCAAGACCCTGATCCATCGGGGCGAGGTCGTCACCGAGCTGGACACTGCGGCGGTCATCGCCCGCCGGCCGCACGTCGCCCTGATCGACGAGCTCGCCCACACCAACGCTCCGGGATCGGGCAACGCCAAGCGCTGGCAGGACATCGAGGAGATTCTAGAGGCCGGCGTCGATGTGGTCTCCACCGTCAACATCCACCAGCTGGAGTCGGTCGGCGACGTGGTGCAGCAGATCACCGGGGCGCCGCAGGACGAGAGCGTGCCCGATGAGGTCGTACGGCGGGCTGAGCAGGTCCAACTGGTCGACATGACACCCGAGGCACTGCGCCGCCGCCTGGCCCACGGCAACATCTACCCGCCGGAGAAGGTCGACGCGGCGCTGTCGAACTACTTCCGCGAGGGCAACCTGTCGGCGCTGCGGCAGCTGGCACTGCTGTGGGTGGCCGGGAAGGTCGACGAGCAGCTGGACCGCTACCGGGCCGAGCACGGCATCGCCGCCACCTGGGAGACCCGGGAGAGGGTTGTGGTCGCGCTGACCGGCGGCCCGGAGGGCGACACGCTCGTGCGGCGGGCGGCCCGCATCGCCGGCCGTACCCAGGGCGCGGATCTGCTGGCGGTGCACGTCACCCGCTCGGGCGGGCCGACCGGCGCCGGCCCGGCCCACCTGGCCAGGCAGCGCACCCTGGTCGAGGACCTCGGCGGCTCCTACCACCAGGTGGTGGGCCAGGACGTCGCGCGCGCCCTGCTGGACTTCGCCCGCGGCGTCAACGCCACCCAGCTGGTGCTGGGCACCTCCCGCCGGAGCCGGCCGGCGCGGCTGCTGTCTCCGGGCGTCGGCGCGACCACCGCCGCGCTGTCCGGCTCCATCGATGTGCACATGGTCCCGCACGAGGAGACCGGGGCCGGGCCGCAGCGCCCGTCGCGCTCGCGCGCGGCGCTGACCTGGACCCGGCGGACCGCTGGATGGCTCCTGACGGTCGTGGGCGTGCCCGCGCTGGCCGCGGCGATGGTTCCGCTGCACGGCTTGAGCCTGTCCAGCCGGATCCTGCTGTTCCTGCTGATGGTGGTCGCGGTGGCGCTGGTGGGTGGCCGGTGGCCCGCGATCACTGCGGCTGTGGGCGGGTTCGCCCTGCTCAACTGGTACTTCACCCCGCCGGTGCGCACCCTGGTCGTGGCCCATCCGGAGAACCTGCTCGCGCTCATCGTGTTCGTGCTGGTCGCGGTCACCGTCAGCGCCGTCGTCGACCTGGCCGCCCGCCGTGCCGCCGAGGCCGAGGTGCTGTCCACGCTGGCCGGGCACGTGCTGCGCGGCCAGGCCGCGCTGGCCTCCCTGCTGGCCCGGTTACGCGAGACCTTCGCCCTGACCTCGGTCACCCTCCTGGAGCGTGCCGGAGACCCCAGTCCCGACGACCGCGCGGATCCGGAGGCCTGGCGCATCCTGGCCGTCTCGGGAGGGCCGCCCTGCGCCAGCCCGGAGACCGCGGACACCGACGTGGCCGTCGGTGCCTCCCTGGTGCTGGCCGCGCGCGGGCGGCTGCTGGAGGCCTCCGACCGCCGGGTGCTGGAGGCTTTCGCCGCCGAGATCGCCGTCGCGCTGCGCCAGGAACGCCTGCAGCAGGAGGCCGCACGGGCCCGGCCGCTGGCCGAGGCCGACAAGATGCGCACCGCCCTGCTGGCCGCCGTCAGCCACGACCTGCGTACCCCGCTCGCTTCGGCCAAGGCCTCCGTCGACAGCCTGCGCAGCACCGAGGTCGACTGGTCGGCGCACGACCGGGCCGAACTGCTGGCCACCGCCGCCGAGTCGCTGACCGCCCTGGACCGGCTGGTGGCCAACCTGCTGGACATGAGCCGCCTGCAGGCCGGGGTACTCGGCCTGGCGCTGCGCCCGGTGGCACCGGAGGAGGTCGTGCCGCGCTCCATCGACGCCCTGGGTCCGCTGCGCGACCGCCTCACGGGCGAGGTCCCGCTGGACCTGCCGGAGATCGCCGCCGGCCCGGCCCTGCTGGAACGGGTCCTGGTCAACGTGATGTCCAACGCGGCCCGCTACAGCCCACCCGGCCAGAAGGCCCTGATCACCGCCAGCAGGCACGGTGACCGCGTGGAGATCCGTGTTGATCGACCGCGGCCCCGGCATCCCGCACACGGCCCGCGAGCAGGTCTTCCTGCCCTTCCAGCGGCTGGGCGACCGGGACAACCACACCGGTGTCGGGCTGGGTCTGGCGCTCGCGCGCGGGCTCACCGAGGCCATGGGCGGCACCCTGGTTCCCGACGAGACCCCCGGCGGCGGGCTCACCATGATCGTCTCCATGCAGGTCTTCTCTCCCGACCGGGACACGCTCACCGAGGAGGACGGGTGACCCGGATTCTGATCGTCGACGACGAGCCGCAGCTGCTGCGGGCGCTGCGCATCAACCTGGTCGCCCGCCACTACAAGGTCGCCCTGGCCGGTGACGGCGGCTCCGCCCTGCGTCAGGCCGCGCAGTTCCATCCCGACCTGGTCGTGCTGGATCTGGGCCTGCCCGACATCGACGGGGTGGAGGTGGTCTGCGGCCTGCGCGGCTGGACGTCCGTGCCGATCGTGGTGCTGTCGGGCCGGGCGGGCAGCCAGGACAAGATCGACGCCTTGGACGCCGGCGCCGACGACTACGTCACCAAACCGTTCGACATCGAAGAGCTCCTGGCCCGCATCCGGGCCGTCACCCGGCGCGCCACACCGCACGAGGCGCAGCCGGCGCAGGTCCGGATCGGCGAGCGCACGGTCGACCTGGCCGCCAAGACGGTCTCCGGCGATGTGCGGCTGACCCCCACCGAGTGGCGTCTGCTGGAGTTGCTGCTGCGCAACCCGGGCAGGCTGATCAGCCAGCGGCAGATGCTCACCGAGGTGTGGGGCACCGACTACGACAGAGAGACCCACTATCTGCGCCAGTACATGGCCCAGCTGCGGCGGAAGCTGGAGCCCGACCCCGCCCGGCCGGTCCATCTGATCACCGAGCCCGGCATGGGCTACCGCTTCGCGCCCTAAGGCCAGCCATCCGTCAGACCGTGACCGCCGCCGGTCTCGGAGGAGAGAACCGCGCCATGCCACCACACCGACAGACGACATCGACCACGGAGGGTGGGCCGCGATGAACACATCGACCCCGCCGAAGACTGGATCCGTACGCGGCGAGTCCGCGCTGGGCCGGTGGCTGCTGCATGGCCTGCCGCGCTCGGACGCCAAGACCACCGGCCCGCACCATGCGGAGACGCCGGGCCATCAGCACTCCTGGTGGCAGGTGATGTGCCTGACCGGCGTGGACTACTTCTCCACCCTGGGCTACCAGCCCGGCATCGCCGCGTTGGCCGCCGGGGCCCTCAGCCCCATCGTCACGCTGCTGCTGGTGGCGCTGACGCTGTTCGGAGCGCTGCCCACCTACCGGGCAGTGGCCGAGCAGAGCCCCAACGGGCTGGGCTCGCTGTCGATGCTGGAGAGCCTGCTGCCCGGCTGGCGCGGCAAGCTGCTGGTTTTGTTCCTGCTCGGGTTCGTCGCCACCGCGTTCATCGTGACGATCACCCTGTCGGCCGCTGACGCCACCGCCCATGTGCTGCACAACCCGTTCGTGCCCGCCTTCCTCGCCACCTGGCAGGTGCCGGTCACACTCGTGCTGATCGCCGCGCTGGGCGGGGTGTTCCTGATCGGCTTCAGCGAGGCCATCTCCATCGCGGTGGTGCTGGTCGCCGTCTACCTGGCCTTGAACGTCGTGGTCGTGGCGGTGGCCGTCCAGCACGTGCTGGCCGAACCGGCCCTGGTCGCCGACTGGGGCGCCGCACTGAGCGCCGAGCACTCCAGCCCGATCGCGATGATCGCCGTCTCGCTGTACGTCATGCCGAAACTCGCCCTGGGGTTGTCGGGGTTCGAGACCGGCGTGGCGGTGATGCCCCTGGTCAAGGGTGATCCGGCGCGGCGCATCGCGGGGGCCAGGAAGCTGCTGACCACCGCCGCACTCATCATGAGCGGCTTTTTGATCACCTCCAGCTTCGCCACCACCGTGCTCATCCCCGCCGAGGAGTTCGCCGAGGGCGGCAAGGCCAACGGGCGCGCCCTGGCGTATCTCGCGCACGAGTTCCTCGGCGACTGGTTCGGCACCGCCTACGACGTCTCCACGATCGCCATCTTGTGGTTCGCCGGCGCCTCGGCGCTGGCCGGACTGCTCAACATCGTGCCCCGGTATCTGCCCCGCTACGGCATGGCCCCGGACTGGTCGCGCGCCACCCGGCCGATGGTGCTGGTCTTCACCGCCGTCTCCTTCGCCATCACGCTGTTCTTCAACGCCGACGTCGAATCCCAGGGCGGCGCCTACGCCACCGGCGTGCTGGCACTGATCCTGTCGGCGGCGGTCGCGGTCACCCTGTCGGCCTGGAGTGCGCGCCGCCGCCGGGCCGCGGTTCCCTTCGGCGTCATCAGCCTGATCTTCGCCTACGCCACCGTGGCCAACATCATCGAGCGGCCCGACGGCCTGGTGATCGCGCTGCTGTTCGTCCTGGCGATCGTGGTGACCTCGCTGATCTCCCGGGCCACCCGCTCCACTGAGCTGCGCGTCACCCGCATCAGCCTGGACGACGCCGCCCGGCGCTTCATCAACGAGGCCGGGGAGATCCACCTGATCGCCAACGAGCCGCACGCCCGCGACTGCAAGGAGTACGTCGACAAGGCCCGTGAGGCCTGGGAACTGCACCGGTTGCGCACCGGCGAGGGTCTGATCTTTTTGGAGGTGACCGTCCCGGACGCCTCGGAGTTCGAAAGCGAGCTGCGGGTCGTCGGCGAGGAACGCCACGGTTTCCGCGTCCTGCGCATGGAGAGCCCGACCATCGCCAACTCCATCGCCGCGCTGCTGCTGTATCTGCGCGATGAGACCGGCAAGACGCCGCACGTCTACTACCACTGGGCCGCCGAGGGCAACCCGATCGGCGCGCTGCTGCGCTATCTGGTCTTCGGCGGCGGTGACATCCCGCCGCTGACCCGCGAGGTGCTGCGCCAAGCCGAGCCGGACCCCGCCCGCCGCCCGCTGGTCCACGTCGGCTGAGTCGCTACCTGTGATCTGAACCCCACCTATCAAGATCGGCTTTTGGGTCGTCATCACCCCGCCGATGCCCAGGCGCGCCTCAAGCAACAGGATGGTCCGATCAATGCGCGGTGGTGATCGTCAAGGTGGTCCTGTTCAGCCTGGCCACTGAGGCGCTCACCGCTGCGGTGCTGAGTGCCCGCTTCGCCCTCGGCTACGGCCAGCTGCTGGCCGGCTTCTTCACCGGGGTGATGCCCCGCACCGCCGGATTCAACAGCATCGATATCGCCGGCATGTACCCGACCAGCTGGCTGGCCACCGATGTGTTGATGTTCATCGGCGGCGGCAGCGCCGGCACCGCCGGCGGCATCAAGGTCACCACCTTCGCCGTGCTGGCCTACGTTCTGTGGGCCGAGCTGCGCGGTGAGACCCAGGTCAACGCCGGCCACCGCCGCCTGGCCGCCGCCGTGCAGCGCCAGGCACTGGCCATCGCCCTGCTGGGCGTGGGGCTGGTCATCGCCAGTACCTACGCGCTGCTCGCGCTGACCCCGCACAGCCTGGACCGGGTGTTGTTCGAGGTGGTCTCGGCCATCGCCACGGTGGGGCTGTCGACCGGGATCACTGCCGATCTCACCACGGCCGGGCAGCTGCTCGTCGCGGCGTTGATGTTCGCCGGCCGGGTCGGCCCGGCCACCCTGTTTTCCGCCCTGGCCCTGCGCGACCGCACCCGCCGCTATGAGCTGCCCGAGGAGAAAGTCATCGTCGGCACTCATGTACGGGATAATAGGAAATTATCCCGTACATGAGCTGGACGCAGGAGAGCTGGCGTACGAAGAGGCGAACCTCACCGCCGAGATCGTTCCTTGGCGTACGTTTTCGTTCCGTTGTTCCTCACCGGCCGAGCACGTCTCCGGTATCAACGCGGGTCGCGGCCATCCCGACGGCACAAGCGAAGAGCCGGTGACGGCTGGGGGTGGCCGGATTCACTGCGGTGCAGACGGGTGGGCCGGCAGGCGGACGGTGAAGACGGTGCCGCCGCCCTCGCGCGGTGTGGCGGTGATGGTGCCGCCGTGCGCTTCGACGATGGCCTTGGTGAGGGCCAGGCCCAGGCCGGTGCCCTTGATTCCGGATTCGGTGGCGGTGGAAGCGCGGAAGAACCGGGAGAACAGCTCGTCGTACTGCTCCGCTGCGCGATCACCGGCGCCGGCATCTTCGGCCACTCCCGCAGAAGCGCCCGGATCTGCGGCTCGTAGGCATCGGCGACCGACCCGCGCGGGGCCCGCTGGTACTTCGGTGACCGGTCGGAGGCCAACGCGGCCCGCGCGGTGTTGCGAGCCACTCCCAACAGCCTGGCGATCTCCTTGATGGGCACGCCCTCTGCTCGGTGCAGGCGGCGAATCTCGGCCCAGTCCTCCACTTTCAGCACCCTCCAAGATCTAGGAGGGGGGTTAACTTTCGGAGCCCGGCTCGCTCACCGGCTCGCCACGGCGGTGAGCCGGATGACGCTGATCCGGCTGATCCGCTCCCTGCCCGACCCGCGGCCGGCTGCTACGCCGAGGGAACCCGCCGCGGCGCGCCCGAGGCCATCCAGGTCGCCGACCGCTGGCACCCATGGCGCAACCTCGGCGAGGCCGTCGAGTGCACCGTCACCACACACCGCTCCCATCTACGCGACCTGGTGCCCGTCGTCGGGCAGGCCGACGTGCCCACGCCGTATCCGGTCGCCGTGGAGCCCCTGCCCGAACCCGTCGCGGACGGGGCATGCGTTCCGGTCTGCTGGCCGGTCAGACCCGTCGGCGGCACGCCGCTGGCCGCCGTCCGCGACCACGTCCGCGGCTTCGCCGACATGATGCTGCAGCTGCGCGGCGAGCGCTTGGAGCAGTGGATGAACGACGTCCGGGCCTGCCTGAACTGCGCTCCTTCATCACCGGCCTGCACCGTGACTTCGACGCGGCAAGGGCCGGGCTCAGCCTGCCCTGCAGTTCCGGGAAGGTCGAAGGCCACGTGACGCTGGCGTGCGCTACTGACACATGATGACGAAAATTCACTGACATCAGTGACAAACCAGCAGCTCAGCGGCCTTCGGAGAGCAGTGGAGAGTCTCTCCTCGGCATCCGGTGTCAGCGGCCTGCCGCCCCTTTCGCATGGACGCAGGAAACAGCCGTCGTGATCCCGGGGGAGCTGCCCTGGCCCGAGGAATGGAGGGCGGCGCGTCGAAAGGGATCGAGGTTGATCGTCTTCTTCACCGGCCCGGCGGGTCTTCCAGTCCCGAACGCTGCAGCCGGAACCCGGCAGAACTATTTGCACAACATGGGCCAGATTTATAGCGTTTTATCCGATTCTCTGGCGATTGAAGGACTGAGAGCCCTTCTGCCGCACGGCAGGGCGGACGCATCCCATCACACCGGCGTTCCGCCATTCGGCCGCCAGGATTCATCTCAGCGAGCCGATTTTCCGGAATTCGATCTTGAAGTGGCCCCTCGTGTTGTTGCGCATTGAACCTGGCAGTTGCTCACTCTTGTTGACATGAACCTGGCAGTGCTCGTTGATCTTGTCGTCATGATCATGTTCTGAGATGATCATCTCGTGCCAGGCAGCAGGAGAGGCCGGCAGGCCGACTCCGGACTGCATCTGGTCATGGGCGAAGTAGCGGACAGCGCATCCGGGTTCGAGGTGGCGTTCCTGAGCGCCGGCCAAGAAGCCCGCCGTCCACTGTCCGAGGCGCGGTCGATCGCGTTCGAGCTGGTAGAACCGGTGCGCTCGTTCCCTTCCTTCAAGGGACAGCGCAACTTCCCGGGCCTGTGGTGGTCCGCGACATCCGGTCGGCATGTGGGCTTCGAGTCCTGGCTGGAGCGCGACCACGCGATGCTGCTGGACTTCGACCCCGACGTGGTGGGATTCGCCTCCCAGCCGTTCTGGCTGTTTTGGCCAGGGGAAACGCGACGGCGTTCTCACGCTCCGGACTGGTTCGCCCGGCTGCGTGACGGATCGGCGGTCGTGCTGGACAGCCGACCCGCGGCCCGGATCCGGGAGCGGGACGCGCACGCGTTCGAGCAGACCGCGGCGGCGTGCCGGGCTGTGGGATGGCAGTACTGGCTCTGGCACGAGCCGGACCCGGTCCGGTCAGCGAATCTGCGCTGGCTGGCGGGCTATCGCCACCCGCGACACCACATCGCGGAGATCAGCGAAGCGGTGCTGGAGGTGTTCTCCATCCCGGCCGAGCTGATGGCGGGTGCCGGCGAGATCGGGGATCCGATCCGGGTGCTGCCGGTGGTGTTCCACCTGCGCTGGAAGCAGGTTCTGGTCGCTGACCTGCAGTTTCCGCTGAGCGAGACATCGGTCGTCGCGCCGGGAAGGGAGTATGTCGGCGTTGGCCAGTCGTGAGGTGCTGAAGCTGGGGGATCGCGTCCGCTTCGACCAGGCCGAGCACACGGTCGTGGGCCTGTCGGGGACCGCGGTGCGACTGCAGTCGCAGATGGGCGTCGACAGCGTGGTGCTGCTGTCGCATCTGCTGAGCTGGAGCGATTTCGAGGTGATCGGCGGCGCAGAACAGCCGTCGCTCACGTCGCTGGGTCTGCTGGAGGCGGTGCCGCCCCGGGCGCGGGAGATGGCGATGTTTTGGGAGCGGCACATCGTCGAAGTGGAGACGGGCCTGCCGCCCGAGGCGGAGGCCGGGGCCGAGCCGCGCGAGGAATACGACCCGGCCGTGACGACGGTGGAGGACCGGGTCGCGGCGAAGGCCTGCGAGCTGGCCGAGACGGACCAGCCGGTCAGTGTCCGCACCCTGCACCGGATGCGCCAACGCTATCGAGAGCAGGGCGTCTGGGGGTTGGTCGATCAGCGGGCGACGCGGCAGCAGACGCTGTCCGGCCGGGTGGACCCGCGGGTCATCACGGCACTGACCGTGTTGATCGAGGCGGAGACAGGCGACTCGACGGGGACCAAATCGCGTCTGCGCCGCCGGGTCGAGCAGGCCCTGGCCGACGAGTACGGCCTGGGCGTCGTTCCGATGCCGTCCCGGGCGACGTTCGATCGGCTGGCCGGAGCGCTGACGGCCGGGCGGCACACGTTCGGCTCGGCGGTCACGCGCCGCCAGGCGGCCAACCGCCCGGCGGGAGCCTTCACCCTGACCGCGGCGGCCCGCCCCGGGGAGCAGGTACAGATCGACACCACGCCGCTGGACGTGCTGGCGGTCCTGGACGACGGGGTGACGGGACGGGTCGAGCTGACCATCGCGGTCGATGTCGCGACCCGCACCATCTGCGCGGCGGTGCTGCGCCCAGCCGGAACCAAGGCGGTCGACGCCGCGGTGCTGCTGGCCCGCATGCTGGTGCCCGAGCCGATGCGGCCGGGCTGGTCGCAGGCCTTGGCGATGAAGACCTCCCGACTGCCCCACGCGCGTCTGCTCGACATCGACCGCCGGCTGGAGCTGGCCGCGGCCAAGCCGGTCATCGTTCCCGATACCGTCGTCTGCGACCGGGGCAAGGTCTTCTTGTCCGAGGCGTTCCAGCGGGCCTGCCGACACCTGGGCATCTCGGTCCAGCCCGCCCATCCCCGCACGCCGACCGACAAGGCGGTGGTGGAGCGCACCTTCGCCTCGATCAACACGCTGTTTTGCCAGCACGTCGCCGGATACGTGGGGCGCGACGTCACCCGGCGGGGCGAACCGGTGGAGGCGGTCTGGACGCTCGCCGAGCTGCAGGACCTGCTCGATGAGTGGATCGTCGCCGGTTGGCAGCCGCGCCCGCACCAGGGCCTGCGGCATCCGCGATCACCGCAGCTGACGTTGTCTCCCAACGACATGTATGCCTGTCCGGTCGCCGCGGCCGGGTATCTGCCTCTCACCCTCACCGGCGAGGACTACATCGAGCTGCTTCCGGTCACCTGGCGGGCGATCAACGACTACGGCATCCAGATCGACTACCGCACCTATGACGACGAGGCGTTGAACCCCTACCGGCGCCAATCCTCGCCGATCGAGGTGAAACGGGGTCTTTGGCCGGTGCACTACGACCCCTATGACCTGAGCCGGGTCTGGCTGCGCGGCCCCGACGGGTGGATCACCATTGCCTGGACCCACGCGGCGATGGTCCCGCAGCCGTTCGCCGACTTCACCTGGCGGCACGCCCGCAAGCTCGCCGCGGCGACCGGCCGCGACGACACCGACCAGACCGAACTGGCATGGATCCTGGCCGACCTGCTCAAGCGGGCCGACGCCGGCCCGGCTGAGCGCCGCATCAGAGCCAGGACGAAGGCCGCCACCGGGCCGTCCCCGCACCGCCTGGCCATCACGCCCGTCCCCGACGACCTCCCCGAGCAGGAGGATGCGTCCGCAGACGACCACGGCGCTCAGATCATCCCGTTCGGTGTGTTCGACCCCTTCAGTGATCAGGAGTACTTGTGAGCCGTCCCGGTGCCGACACCTCGGAGCCGCACAACCCGCTGACCACGCGGGAGGGCTGGGCGCGATTCGTCTCCGCCAAGCCCATGGAGCTGCAGCTGGTGCCCGAGGAACGGCTGGCGCTCTTCAACGGGTTCCGCCGGGACGACTACGAACGCGACCGCCTGGACTATCACGCCCAGTTGATCGTGGTCGCCACCCCCCACCGTCCGCCAGGTCGCCCACTCCGGCCGCCGGCTGACTCTGCTCAACCGGGGGCAGATCAGCGCCCGGCGCGGTCTGATCGTCACCGGGGCGGCCGGGACCGGCAAGACCACCGCGATCATCCAGCTCGGCAAGCAGCACGAGCATCAAGCCCGGCGCCGCCGCCAGGGCAAGGCGCCGTTCCAGCCCGTCGTCTTCGTGACCATCCCCCCGGCGGCGACCGCGAAGATGGTCGCCGCCGAGTTCGCCCGCTTCCTCGGCATCCCGCTGCCCAGCCGCCCCAACCAGATCGAGATCACCAACATGGTCTGCGACGTGCTCTGCGATCTGGGGACCGACCTGGTGATCGTGGATGAGATCCACAATCTCAACCTCGGCAGCCGGGTCGGCGCCGAGACATCCGACCAGCTCAAATACCTGTCGGAGCGCATCCCCGCCACCTTCCTCTACGCCGGAATCGACGTCGAAAGCGCCGGATTGTTCACCGGCACCCGGGGACGGCAGATCGCGGGGCGGTTCGCCACGCTGACCACCAGCCCGTTCGCCTACGGCACCCAAGCCGAGCGCAACGACTGGAGCTCTTTGATCGCCACCATGGAAGACGCCTTGAGGCTCTACCGGCACCGGCCCGGCAGCCTCGTCCGCCTGGCCCCCTATCTATACCAACGCACCTCAGGGATGATCGGCAGCCTCTCCCACCTCATCCGGGAGGCGGCCATCGAGGCCATCTTGAACGGCAGCGAGAAACTCACCAAACCGCTGCTGGAGCACGTCACCCTCGACCACGCGGCCGAGACCAGCCGGCCGAAAACACGCCGATCGCGAGCTGGGCGCCGCCCCGGCAAGGTCGCCTGATGGGAAGTCGCTGGCGGCGCATCACCTGGCCCGGCCCGGCTCGTGAGCTCCCCATCCCGCAGCGTCCGCTGCCCGGTGAGTCGATCAACTCCTTCCTGCGACGCCTGGCCGCGGTCAACCACATCGACCCCGGCGTGCTGCTGGCCGACCTCGCCGGCGAGATCCTCCTGACCGACCATCGCTGGGAGGACTCCGAACTCGACCTCGACGACCAGGCCATGACTCGGCTGGCGGCACGCAGCGGCAACCCGCTCACCTCGCTGCGCCACGCCCTGCGGTCCATCCCACCGCGCCACAGCAAGATCCTCGGGGGCAAGCACGGCCCACGCTGGCTGAAGTGGCGGGCCGGCCACCGCCCCGTCCGGGCCTGTCCCGGCTGCCTGGCCATGCGTTCGACGCACCCTCACGCGTTCGTCTACCTTGATCCGCCCCGTCTGCTCTGCTCACAGCACGGCTACTGGCTGACCACCTCCGTTCACGCCGAACGGCCTTTCCCGCTCACGCGCCTGCCCGAGGTCGTCCACGCCCACCGTCACCATCTGCGGTTCCGGCGGCGCCATCGCGACAACGCCGATGCTGTCGTCAGCCAAGCACGGGTTCTCATCAACCGGATCCATGCCCGCGGCAACTACCTACACGAGCGCTGGGACAACAGGGCCTCTCTGCTTGGCCTTCCCCGGTCGAGCGCGGTGATCGCCATGGTCACCTACCCCGAGGTCATCGCTCTGGCCGAGTTCGTCGCCCCCCGCCGACTCGTCCGCCCGACCCCCGAGGACATCACCGCCGCCCTGGACGAGCTCGGCCGCCGGCTTGGCGAGCCCTACCCGTCCAACCCTGCGCCGAGCGAGCCCCTGACGCACTGGCTTCGCCAAAAAGTGACAAGTTGACTGAGCGAGAACCCGCACGTTCCCGCTCACCCTAGTTGTCACTGCCCAGTTCTTCTGTCCGGTGCCAGTCCTGGGTTCCGCAGCTAATCAGGGTTCTGGGCCACGGGTGAGGGTGTAGGTGCTG
>NZ_CDRNDK010000045.1:0-26403 GCF_977012225.1 Planomonospora algeriensis
CCGAACAGGTGGACATGGTCCTCGGCGACGGTGCCCGCGACCGGGGCGCGCTGGCCGACCTGATCTCCTCCGATCCGCAGCAGGGAGCGGGCATCGCCTACGTCCGGTTGGAGTCCTCACCCGATCCGATCCGGGTCCGCGCCGTGTACGTCTCCGACGACGACATCCGCCGGATGGCGGCCCTGTTCGCCGGGGTGGGGGAGGCGGCCTGATGAGGATCACCATCGAGGGCACCCGCGCCGAGATCGACGCGCTCCGGGACCGCACGCTCGTCATCGCCTGCGGCGGTCACCCCCTCCCGCTCCCCTTCCGGATGGTCGGCGCCCGGCTCCTCCGCGACCCGTACGGCCCCGCCCACCGGCTCGTCGCCGACCTGCTCGACCAGCGGGAGGCCGTGTGACCGAGACCGTTGCGCTCCCCTCACCCGCCGTCCCGGCGGACGCCTCCGGCTCCCGGCTTCCCCGAGCCGTCCGCGACACCATGCCCCTGGCCCTGGACGTCGCGGTGGAGGTCGCCAAGCTCAACGGGGTCTGCATCCGGCCCATCGAGATCAAGCGGACGGACACCCGCACGGGCAGGGTGGAGCTGCTCGACCTGCCGTGCGGGACCACGCAGGAGGCCAAGTGCCCGCCGTGCGCCCGGCGCAACAAGCAGCTCCGCAAGGCGCAGTGCCGGGAGGGCTGGCACCTCGACCACGAACCCGTCACCGAGCCGAACCCCTCCGCCGAGGACCAGCGGTGGCTGATCGAGTTCCGCGCCGACGTGCAGGCCAAGCGCGACGCGGCCGAACGCGACGGGAACGCCGACGAGGTCGCCGACTGGGACGAGGCGATCCGGGAGATCGACGCCGAGATCAACGCTGCCGGGATGCGGGGCGGCGCCCTGGGCGGCCGGGCGGCTCCCAAGCGCTCCCGCTCGACCCGGCGACGGCAGGACGCCCCGGACCTGCCCCGGCGGACCAAGACGAACACGACCCTCGGGCGGACCTTCACCGGCTCGGAGGGGAAGGTCGTCCGGCCGTCGATGTTCGTCACCCTGACCCTGCCCTCCTACGGCCGCATCCTGGCCGGCCAGGGCGTGCCGGTCGACCCGAGCACCTACGACTACGCACGGGCCGCCCGCGACGCCTTGCACTTCTCCAAACTGGTGGACCGGTTCGTGCAGAACCTCCGCCGCGTCGCCGGATACGACGTGCAGTACTTCGCCACCGTCGAACCTCAGAAGCGGCTCGCGCCGCACCTGCACATGGCGATCCGGGGCACCCTGCCCCGCGCGGAGATCAAGGCCATCGCCGCCGCGACCTACCACCAGGTGTGGTGGCCGGCCGTCGACGAGGTCCGCTTCGCAGGCGAGCACCTGCCCGTGTGGACTCCGCGGGCCGATCCCCTCGACGGCACCGCCTACCCGGACGGGCAGAGCGGCGACTACCTCGACCCGGCCACCGGGGAAGTCCTGCCCACCTGGCACGAGGCGCTCGACCGGCTCGACGCCGACGAGGACGCCGAACCTCTCCACGTCCTCCGCTTCGGTCCTCAGGTCGACGTCCAAGGCGTGCTCGCCGGGACCCCGGACGCCGACCAGTGCATCCGCTACCTGTCCAAGTACCTGACCAAGAGCCTCGGGGAGACCCTCGACCCGGACGAGCCCGGCCACCAGGCACGGCGCGACCACGCCGCCCGGATGGTGGAGGCGCTGCGCTATGAACCCTGCTCGCCGACGTGCGCGAACTGGCTCCGCTACGGCGTGCAGCCCAAGAACGCCAAGGCGGGCATGACCCCGGGCCGGTGCCGGGGCAAGGCCCACAAGCCCGAACACCTCGGCTACGCCGGACGCCGGGTCCTGGTCTCTCGCAAGTGGTCGAACAAGACCCTGCGCGAGCACAAGGCCGACCGCCGGGCCTGGGTCCTCGACGCGCTCGGCCTTGCCGACGATCCCGCCGAGACCGATCCGCACCGCTACGTCTGGCACCAGGTCTCCACCAACGACCCGGCCCGCACCCCGCTGGCCAAACGGCTGCTGCGGAGCATCGCCGACCGGCAACGCACGCGAGCGCGGTTACTCGAGCTCCAGGCCAGAGCGGACGGAAGACCCGTCGACGAGCTTTCGGCGATCGGGATACGGGAGGCGGCGTGAGCAAGAACCACGACCAGCTCATGACCGTTCCGGAGATCCTCGCCGAACTCGGGGGCGTCTCCCGCCGCACCTTCTACCGCTGGCGGGAGATCGGCCACGCACCGCAGGGGATCAAGCTCCCGAACGGCGAGATCCGCGTCTGGCGCAGCGAGTTCACCGCCTGGCTCGACTCCCTCCGGGAGGCGGCGTGAGCACCTCCTACGACGTGAAGTTCTGGGAGACCCGGCGGAACGCCTCCAGCAAGACCCCGTCCTACGTGGTTCGCTGGAAGGTCGGCGGCCGGGAGAAGTCCAAGACCATGAGGACGAAGGCCCTCGCTGAGAACTTCCTGTCGGACCTGCGACAGGCGGCCAAGCGAGGTGAGGCGTTCGACCTGGAGACCGGGCTCCCGCTCTCCCTCCTGGCGGTGAAAAGCGCCGTGACGTGGTTCAGCTTCGCCATGGCGTACGTGGACATGAAGTGGCCGCACGCGGCGGCCAAGACGCGCGACAGCCTCACCGACGCCCTGGCGACCGTCACCCCTGCCCTGGTCGACGAGGAGGCGCCGGGCAAGCCTGACGCCCTGGTCCTGCGGGAGGCCCTCCGGCGGTTCGTCCTTCCTCCGGCCGCGCGGGAGCTCCCTCGTCCGGAGGAGATCCGTACGGCTCTGGCCTGGCTCGAACGGCACTCCCTCCGCGTCTCGGACCTGGCCAAGGTCCGGAACGTACGGCTCGGCCTGGACGCGCTGACGCTCCGCCTCGACGGCAGGGCCGCAGCCGCCACCACGATCGCCCGGAAGCGGTCGGTCTTCTACAACGCCCTTCAGTTCGCCGTGGACCTGGAGGAGTTGCCCGCCAACCCCATCGACAAGGTGAAGGCGTGGAAGCCGCCGAAGGTCCGGGAGGTCGTGGACCGGCGGGTGGTGGTCAACCCGGTCCAGGCGCGGGAGCTGCTCACGGCGGTGACCTACGTCGGCCGACTCGACCGGGGTCGGCACCTGCGCGGGTTCTTCGCCTGCCTGTACTTCGGCGGTCTCCGGCCGGCCGAAGCGCTCGGCCTCCGCAAGGAGGATTGCCACCTTCCGGCGACCGGCTGGGGCCGGCTGATCCTCGCCAAGTCCAAGCCGCAGACCAACAAGAAGTGGACCGACAGCGGAGCGGCCCACGACGATCGCGGCCTGAAGCACCGGGCCGATGAGGAGGGTCGCCCGGTACCGATCCCGCCGGAGCTGGTCGCCATCCTGCGAGAGCACCTCGCCGAGTTCGGCGTCCACGAGGACGGGCGGTTGTTCCGGACCTCACGCGGGGGCGTGATCTCCATCGCGACCTACTGCGAGGCGTGGAAGGCGGCGCGGGCCTTCGCCCTCACACCTGAGCAGCAGGTCTCCCCGCTGGCCGCCCGGCCGTACGACCTGCGGCACGCGGCCGTCTCGCTCTGGCTCAACGCCGGGGTGGCGGCCCCCGACGTGGCGGAGCGGGCGGGACATGGAGTGGACGTGCTGCTCAAGGTCTACGCCAAGTGCATCGACGGCGGCACGGAGATCGCCAACCGGCGGATCGAGGACGCATTGGCCGCATGATTCACCATTCGACGAAGGGGCTTCGGGGACACCGGAGCCTCTTCTGTCTCATCAAGGTGCACCGAAGTCACGATAAGTAACTATTGAACTCGTGCTGCATAAGGTCCCAGAACGATCTGTAGCGGACCTCGCCCGGATGCCAGGATGCGAAGTCCCATGCCTCCCACTCTCCGTCTTCCCCGACGACGTAGGGATTGAGCAGGTACACCTGTCCCTCGATGCATTCGGATATGCAGAGGCTGTCGGACACGGACTCCTCTCCGATACGGCTCAGGTCTTGCGGGCCCAGAGCACTTTTTCCGTGATCCCAGATCCCGGCAAGCTCCGGGTCCACATCACGGGTCCAGCCGACTTCGGCCAGGGGCATGAGGCGAAGAGATGAATGGCTGTACTCGTCCCAGCCGTTGGCGACCTGGAGGAACTCCCTGTAGCTCGGTGGCAGGCGCATGCCGAGGCGTTCCTCGTGGCGCGCGATCTCGGCCTCACCGGCACCCGGCGCGCCGAGCCAGGCAGCACGGCCGAATCCGTCGTCCGGACCCCCTCGCCGTTCGGGTGGAATGGCCCTGTACTCGGCGAAGTACTTCTGGGCCCGGTCGTTCACGGTCCGGAGAAGGTCGTCCCAGGGGTAGCGGGGGGTATCGGAGGTCACCATGGCGGGGACCCTAACGGTCATATCCGACAGTTAAGCCGACGCAAGGCGAAGCCGTACCACCTGACCCGCTTCGGTTCCGGCCCTGTTTCCCCTGTATCAACCGGATGTCTCGCTCCAGCCCTCATCGAGCCTGGCCAGCAGCAGTTTCGCATCCGGACGATGCCCACCGCCTCTGGACGGATCCTCTGCGACACGACGGAGCATGTCCACGGCGTCCCGGACACGGCCCATGATCCCCTCCGTCAGGCCGACGGATCCGATCGACGGATCCTCATAGGTCTCGAAACCCTGCTCGGGGGACCATCCCCACCAGTCCAGCAGCGCGTTCAGCGCCTCCTGCCGGGGCGGCCCCGGTCTCTCGTCGATCACCCGCAGAAGCACACCCGTCGCGGGAACAGCGGCCGGGTAGAGAGTGCCGGCATGGTCGTTCGTGACCGCATACCGGAGGTCGGCCAGCGCTCGGACTGCCTGCTGATCGTCCGCGGATCGGGTCAGTGCCTCCGAAGCCGCTCGGGCCGCCTCCGGGAGGTACCAACGCGGGCCGGGTATCCGTGCCCAGTCCACATGCTCCACCGCTGTCCTCCCGCCACTTCCGGAGCGGACTTCTCATGCACGACCTGGGGAAACGTGGCCAACATCATTCCGCGTATATTCCGCGAACACCGGCCGAGAGCCGCTCACGGCGGCACACGGCTGCACACCCCGGAAGCGATCAACGGCGCCCGACCCAAGGGAAATCCCTGGTCAGACGCCGTTTCGCAAGGTCAGCGGAGAGCGTGGGATTCGAACCCACGAGGACCGTCACCGGCCCTAGCGGTTTTCAAGACCGCCGCCATCGTCCACTAGGCGAGCTCTCCTTGCCGGCCCGTCCGACGGACGCGCCGAATTGCACCTTAGTCTCTCACGGCCCCGCCCCGCTGGCGTCTCGTCCGGATCACCGTACGAGACACCGGCGGACGAGACGCCTACGGACGAGACACCATCGGGTGAGACGCCGCCGGAGCGGATCTCACGACCGGCGGGCCTCAGGACTGCGGGGCGGCGAAGCCGTCGCCCACCGAGGCCGCCAGGCAGAGGTAGGCGTCACGGGTGGCGGGCTGGAGCCTTTCGAGGTCGATCTCGGCGCCCTCTTCGAGATGGGGGTCGTAGGGCACCCGGATGACCGCGCGGCAGCGGGCGGCGAAGTGGGCTTCCAGGCGGTCGAGGTCGACGGTGGACTTCGACCGGGGCCGGACGCTGCACAGCACCACCGTGGCGGAGCGGACGAGATCCTCGTAGTGGTGGGCCTCCAGCCAGTCCAGGGTGGCCGAGGCCGCCCTGGCGCCGTCCACGGACGGGGAGCTGACCAGGACGAGCTGGTCGGCCAGGCCGAGGACGCCGGACATCGCCGAGTGGAGCAGCCCGGTGCCGCAGTCCGTGATGCAGATCGAGTAGAAGTTCTCCAGGACCTGCGCCACCGACTGGTAGTCGGACGCGCTGAAGGCCTCCGACACCGACGGGTCACGGTCGGAGGCGAGGATCTCCAGACGCGACGGGGCCTGCGAGGTGAAGGCCCGGATGTCGACGTAGCGCTTGATCTGGCCGCGCTCGTTCAACAGGTCGCGGACGGTGGCCGCCGTCTCCAGCTCCAGCTTGTCCGACAGGGTGCCGCGGTCCGGATTGGCGTCGACCGCGATCACCCGGTCGCCGCGGGCCTGGGCGAGGGTGGCGCCGAGGCCGACCGTGGTCGTGGTCTTGCCGACGCCGCCCTTCAGGCTGAGTACAGCGACGCGGTGGTGGCCGGTGGCGACAGGGGTCCGGGCGCGGGTGATCAGTTCACGGCGGCGGCGGACCTCCGGGGACTCACCCGGCTTGATCAATCCCGCCGACGCCTTGAAGATCAGCTTCCGCCATCCTCCCGAGGGCCCGTTGCGGCGCCCCCGGAGCAGGGACTCCGGGTCCAGGCTGTCGGCCGACGGCCGGAGACCGCCCGCGGCCTGCTGCCGGGCCGGAGAGCTGAACGCGGGCGGCGGACTCGGCTGGCGGCGGCGCGCCTGGTACGGCTCGCGCACCGGATCAACCGCCTCCCGGTCAGGAGCGAATCCCCGATCGGAGGAGGTGAAGGCCGCCGTCTCCCGGTCCCTGTCCGGTATGAACGCCGTGTCCTCCGAGGCCCTGAACGGGGTGTCCTGAGTGGACGCGGAGGCCCGGTCCCTGTCGGAGGCCCTGTCCTGGTCGGAGGTGAAGGGTGCCCCGCGGCCTGAGACGAATGCGGTGTCGTCGGGCTCGAGGCCCTTCTCCCCTGCCCTGCCGAAGGCCGCGGAGGCGTCGGAGAGGTCGGAGGCGAACCCACCGGAGCCGAAAGGGCGCTCCGGGGTCTCCGCGGCCGCGGGATCGGAACGGTCGGCGCCGAAGGAGCCGGGAGCCTGCAGGGAACCGGACGAATCCGAGGCCTGGAAGGAACCGGAAGCCTCGGGGGCGGGGAAGGACCCGGAGGAATCAAGCCTGAACGGCTTCATGGGTGTGAGCGGCTCTTCGGTCTGCGAGCCGAAATGGCCGGGATCGGTGTCCCCCCGGGTGAACCGGTCGCCTTCCGCGTCGGCGCCACCGAAGGTGAACCGGCCGGAGTCGGGACCCCCGCCGGGGCCGAAGTGCCGGGTCTCGGACTCGCCGCCGTCGAAGGCGGGCCGGTCGGGTTCGTTGTCTCCGCTGGAACCGAAGTGCCCGGTGTCGGACTCCTTGTCTCCGCTGAACCCGAAACGACCCGTCTCCGACTCACCACTGCTGAACCCGAAACGCCCCGCCTCGGACGGCTCACCGCCGCTGAACCCGAAACGGCCGGTCTCGGACGGCTCACCGCCGCCGAACCCGAAACGGCCCGTGTCCGACTCACCACCGCCGAACCCGAAGTTCCCGCTCTCGGACGACTCCGCGGATCCCGCCGAGGAGGACTCGGCGGGGTCGTCGGGACGCCGGGGCTCCTCGAAGAGCCCCCGGGACGACTCCTTCTCCGGATCGCCGAAGGCGCCCAGCGCATACGTGTCCCCGGAACCGGGGCCGGAGAGCGGGACCGAATCGGACTCCGGGCGGGGCAGCGGCTTCAGCGGGGCCAGGAAGCCGTCGTTGTCCTCGGGGGAGGGCGCGGGGGGAAGCGTGAAGGAGCTCACCGCCTCGGCCGCCTCGGTCCACTCCGCGGCGTCCGCCTCCTCGGCCGACCGGTCCGCGGAGGCGTCCCCGGCCTTCGAGACCGTGTCGGCGGCCGAGGCAGCGTGGTCCGGATCGGCGGCGGTGCGGAAGAGCGGCGACGAGACCGCCCCGGTCTCCGCGGGCACCAGGCTCCACGGGTCCTGCGGGTACGGCGAAATGACGGCGTCGTCCATCGTGGCCGTGACCTGTGCGGTCACCACCACGGGCGGCGCCTCCTCCTGCTCCTTGATCGCATCGAGCCAGGCGAGCTGTTCCTCGAGAGATTCCTCACGATCGTGTCTTGCCACCGTGTTCCCCCTCGGGATGGGCTAAAGGGGCAGCAAACACATTGAAGATTAACGCCCCGTGTTCTCTCCGATGCAGGCAACCACCGAGTTGGCTCTCCCGGTAGCGTGAGTTACATGCACGCCATCGTGATCGACAAACCTGGTGGGCCGGAAGTCCTCGCCTGGCGGCAGGTTCCGGACCCCCGACCGGAACGGGGCGATGTCATCATCGACGTGGCCGCCTCCGCGGTCAACCGCGCTGACGTCCTGCAACGGCAGGGACTCTACTCTCCTCCGCCCGGCGCCTCGCCGTATCCCGGACTGGAGTGCTCCGGAATCGTCGCCGAGGTCGGCTCGGACGTCGAGGGGTTCAAGCCGGGTGACCGGGTGTGCGCGCTGCTGACCGGCGGCGGATACGCCGAACGGGTGGCCGTCCCGTGGCAGCAGGTCATGCGCGTCCCGGACCGGGTGGACCTGGTCGAGGCGGCCGGGCTGCCCGAGGTGGCGTGCACGGTCTGGTCCAACGTCTTCATGACCGCGCGCCTGCGCAAGGGCGAGACGCTCCTCGTCCACGGCGGCGCCAGCGGGATCGGCACGCTCGCCGTACAGCTGGCGAAGGCGTTCGGCTCGCACGTCGTCGTCACCGCGGGATCGGCGGAGAAGATCGCCCGCTGCCTGGAGCTCGGCGCGGACGAGGGGATCGACTACCGCGAGGAGGACTTCGCGGAGAAGGTCCGGGCCGACGTGATCCTCGACATCATCGGCGGCAAGTACCTCGCGCGCAACGTCAAGGCCCTCAAGACCGGCGGCCGGCTCGTGGTGATCGGGATGCAGGGCGGGACCAGGGGCGAGCTCGACCTGGGGGCGCTGCTCACCAAGCGGGCCTCGGTGCACGGCACCACGCTGCGGGCCCGGCCCGTCGACGAGAAGGGCGTCATCGTGCGCGGCGTCGTGGACAACGTCTGGCCCCTGCTCGACGCCGGCGCGATCCGCCCGGTGGTGCACGCGCGGGTGCCGATGAGCGACGCCGCCCAGGCGCACCGGCTCCTGGAGTCCGGAGAGCACGTCGGGAAAATCCTGCTAGTAGGTTGAGAGTATGAACGCTGAGGAGAGCACTCCGCACGTGGTCGTCGTGGGTTCCCAGGGTGTCCAGCCCAAGGAGGACGGCGGCGACGAGCGGTCGATCGCCGATCTGGTCGAACAGCCCGCCAAGGTGATGCGCATCGGCAGCATGATCCGCCAGCTCCTCGAGGAGGTCCGCGCGGCTCCTCTGGACGAGGCGAGCCGCAAGCGGCTCAAGGACATTCACCAGAGTTCCATCAAGGAGCTCGAGGACGGTCTGGCCCCCGAGTTGGTCGAGGAGCTCGAACGGCTGTCGCTCCCGTTCACCGAGGAGAACGGCGCCCCGCCGAGCGACGCGGAGCTCCGGGTCGCCCACGCGCAGCTGGTCGGCTGGCTGGAAGGTCTGTTCCACGGGATCCAGACCACGCTGTTCGCGCAGCAGATGGCCGCCCGCGCCCAGTTGGAGAACATGCGCCGGGCGCTGCCCGGCGGCGCCGGGCTCCACCAGGAGGGCCCGCACCAGGCCAGCTCCGGCCCCTACCTGTGACCCCGGCTCCGATCTGATCCGACCCCCGCAGACCCTTCGGCCCTCTCCCGGCGTCCCGGGAGGGGGCCGCGTGCCGTACGGGGCCACATCGTCGAGGGGATACGGCGCCGCGGGATCGCAGCGTCACAGAGGCACGGCACCGCGGAGGTACGGCACCGCAGGGCCACCGGATCACGAGGCGACCACGCCACCGGGCCACCGGACCGCCGGATCACCGGGCTAAGGGAAGAGGTCCTCCAGGATGCGCGCGACCCCGTCCTCGTCATTGGCGGACGCCACATGGTCGACCGAGGCCAGCACCGCGGGGTGGGCGTTGGCGACGGCGTAGGAGGTCCCGGCCCACCGCAGCATCGGCAGGTCGTTGGGCATGTCCCCGAAGGCGACCACCTCGGCGGCCCCGACGCCCTGTGTCTCCGCCAGTTCGGCGAGCGCCGAGGCCTTCGTCACCCCGTGCGCGCTCATCTCGATCAGGGCCCGGCCGCTGGAGTGGGTGGGCGTGACCCTGTCGCCGACCAGACCGCAGACCGCCTCGTGGAGCAGGTCGGGGTCCATCCCGGGGTGCAGGGCCAGGAGTTTGGCGCACGGCCGCGAGGTGAGGGTGTCCGCGGCGACGGACAGCCCGCCGACCGCCTTCCGGTCCCAGCCGCCGAGACGGAAGTCCGACTCGTGGGCGAACCCGCCCTCGTATTCCACGGAGAACGACAGGTCAGGCACCTTTTCCCGGAGCCGCCCGACGACCTCTTCCAGCACATCTGGCTGGATTAGGCGGGATTTTACGATTTTCTCGGTGTGAAGGTCGTAGACCAGGGCACCGTTCGCACATATGGCCAGGCCACGGTGTCGTACGGCTCCCGCCACGGTGTGCATCCAGCGTGGCGGGCGGCCGGTCACGAAGACCAGGGTGGCACCCGCCTCCTCCACCCGGGCGAACGCGGCGGCGGTGCGGGCTGAGACGGTGCCGTCGGAGCGGAGGGCGGTGCCGTCGAGGTCGGTGGCGACGAGCCGGGGTCTTCCCATAACAGATCCCAGTCTGCACGGTGAGCCCCGGCGCGCCAGCCCCGGGACCGCCCGAAGGAGGAATCTTCCTGATCGCGGGAACACACACAGGCGGGATGGTGTTAGATATGATGGCGTTGTATTAGCTGATCCCGTAGTGCATAACCAGAACTTGCAAGTCTGAGCCACCCGGGGCCCCGCTGTACGACACACTGGGGTTCACGAGGTGTGAATCCCAAAGTTTCAAATCCTGAGGGAGAGCTTTAATGGCTCAGGGAACCGTCAAGTGGTTCAACGCTGAAAAGGGCTTCGGCTTCATCGCACCGGACGGCGGTGCGCCGGACGTGTTCGTTCACTTCTCCGAGATCGTCGGCAACGGCTACCGGAGCCTCGAGGACGGCCAGCGGGTCGAGTTCGAGATCACGCAGGGTCAGAAGGGCCCGCAGGCCTCCCAGGTCCGCGCCATCTGATTCAGCAAGGCCGTCTGAACCACAGACTCAGACCTAGACAGCACTAGCTCCCGTTCCGGACCCCGCCTCATTCCAGTGGCGGGCTCCCCGGAGCAGGAGATGAGGGCGAGGTCCGCCTTGTGCGGGCCTCGCCTTCGTGCTTCCCGGGGTTCACCGGGGTTCCTCCCACCGAACTTCCAGTGGTCGCCCCGCCCCTCCTCGCCCTGGCCCGCGTCCCCGCCCCGGCCGCCCTCGCCGCCACCGGTCTCGGCTTCACCTTCGTCAAGACCACGCAGACCGGCGCCGACCTCGCCTCTCAGGCCTGGACCCTGCTCGCCGGCCCCTCCCTCGTCCTGGCCGACCCCACCGACCTCATCGCGCTGCCCGCCCTCGCCGCCGCCTGGGCCGTCCACCGGCGCTCCCGTACCGAGCACGCCGTACGGCAGGCCCGCACGCTCGTCATCGTCCCCGTCGCCCTCATCGCCGTGACCGCCACCGGCCAGACACCCGAGCCGCCGACAGCCCACGCGGTCTTCAGCGACGGCGAGGTGATCACCGTCCTCAGCGGTCACGGCAACGGCCCGGTCGTCTCCCGGGACGGAGGCCGTACCTGGATCCGGCCCCCGTCGCCCACGCCCACTCCCGAGTCGACTCCGACGCCGTCGGACCGGCCGTCCTGGGTGACCCTGAGCTGCGTCCCGGGGGACCCCGCGCACTGCTACCGCGTCGTCCCGCCCCGTCTGGCCGTGGACGAGTCCCGTGACGGCGGAAGGACCTGGACCACGGTCTGGGAGATCTCGGAGGGGCGTGAAGAGCTGCTCGAACGCACCGCGACGGAGCACCTGGGGCCGGGGGCGTGGAAGGGGTCCCAGGCCATCGTGGTGCATCCGGTCGCGGACGGCCACGTGGTGGTCGCGGCGAACGGCAGCGACGGCATCGCCGTGCGGGACGTGAACGGTGGCTGGCGGCGGTTCGGCTTCTCCGCCGGGGGCTTCTCCGCGGAGGGGGCCGCCCCGCTGCACGCGGCGAACATGAGCCTGACCAGGGAGTACGTCATGGGGCTGTTCGCGGGGCTGTTCACGTTCCTGGCCGGAGTCGCCACGGCCCGGCGCGGCGGCCTGGACGAGGACGACCGGGCGGCGACCGCCTACGTTCTCGCGGCGGTCGGCTTCTTCGTCGCCGCCGTGGGCGTGAGCGACGACGGTCTCTTCTCGCCGCTGTTCGTCGCGGCGGGGCTCGGCTGCGCCGTGGCGAGCCTGGTCAACGCGGTCATCGCGTTGCTCCCTGCAGGTCGGCCGGCCTGGACCTGGACCTGCCTGATCGCCGTGCCCACCCTCACCGCCCTGGTGATCTGCGCCGTCTTCAACGGCTGGGTCGCGGGCACTCCCGACCGCTACTCGACGGCCGTGCTGATCTCCTGGCTCACCGTGATCGCCGGTGCGGCGGCGTCGGTGCTGGTCGGCTGGAAAGGCGGGAGGAGTCCCGCCCGAGAAGGATGGAACCCGCCGGAGGAGGGAGGGGACCCGGTCCCGGAAAGGAGGTGAGGACCCGGCGGAGCCGGATCCTCACCGGTGAGGCCTCGCCGGCGGGCCTACTTGGAGGCCTCGTCGGCGGGCCCTACTTGGCCGGCTCCAGGACGTCGAGGCCGACGTAGGGGCGCAGGGCCTCGGGGATCACGACCGAGCCGTCGGCCCGCTGGTGGTTCTCCAGGATGGCGACGATCCAGCGGGTGGTGGCCAGGGTGCCGTTCAGGGTCGCGACGGGCTGCGGCTTGCCCCCGGAGTCGCGGAAGCGCACCCCCAGGCGGCGGGCCTGGAAGTCGGTGCAGTTGGAGGTCGAGGTCAGCTCGCGGTAGCGGCCCTGGGTGGGGATCCACGCCTCGCAGTCGAACTTGCGGGCGGCCGAGGTGCCGAGGTCGCCCGCGGCCGTGTCGATGACGCGGTACGGCACCTCGATCTTGGCGAGCATCTCCTTCTCCCAGGCGAGCAGGCGCAGGTGCTCCTCGCGCGCCTCCTCCGGGCGGCAGTAGGAGAACATCTCCACCTTGTCGAACTGGTGCACGCGGATGATGCCCCGGGTGTCCTTGCCGTACGAGCCGGCCTCCCGGCGGAAGCACGACGACCAGCCGGCGTAGCGCAGTGGCAGCTCGCCCGCGTCGAGGATCTCGTCGGCGTGGTAGGCCGCGAGCGGCACCTCCGACGTGCCGACCAGGTAGAGGTCGTCGTCGGGCAGGCGGTAGATCTCCTTGTCGTGGGCCACGTGGAAGCCGGTGCCCTGCATCGCCTCGGGCTTCACCAGGACGGGCGTGATCATCGGGACGAACCCGGCCTCGACCGCCTGCTGCATGGCCATGTTGAGCAGCCCCAGCTGGAGGCGGGCGCCGACGCCCTTGAGGAAGAAGAACCGCGAGCCGGAGACCTTGGCGCCGCGCTCCATGTCGATGGCGCCGAGCAGCTCGCCCAGCTCCAGGTGGTCCCTGGGCTCGAAGTCGAACGCGCGCCGCTCGCCGATCTCCTCCAGCACGACGTAGTCGTCCTCGCCGCCGTGCGGGGCGTCCTCGTCGACGATGTTCGGCACCGTCTGCAGGACCGCGTCGAGCTCGCCGGCCAGCTTCTCGGCCTCGGCCTCCAGGGACTTGACCTGCGCGGCGAGGTCCTTGGCGCGGCTCAGCAGCTCGGCCTTCTCCTCGCCGGAGGCCTTGGACACCAGCTTGCCCATGTTCTTCTGCTCGGCGCGCAGCGACTCGAACGAGGCCAGCGCGGAGCGGCGGCGTCCGTCGAGGTCGAGCAGCGTGTCGACGACCGAGTCGTCCTCGCCGCGGGCACGCTGCGACGCCCGTAGCCGGTCGGGATCCTCACGAAGGGTACGCAGGTCAATCACAGCCCCAGGCTACAGATGCGGGGTTCCGGCCCGCACACGGATAAGGGGTGTCCTACGGATCTTTCATAACCGGAGGGATCTTCCGGAACCGGTGAGGACGCCGGGGAACGCGGGCCCGCTGGTCGCCGCGATCGACGAATGGCTCCGGCCGGCTTCGATACAGGCCCTAGACCTGCCCGCCCCTGATCCTGGACAGCCAGCCCGACGCCTCGTCGAAGTCGGCGTCGGCCGTACCGCGCCTGATCTGCGGCGCGAGGCCGTCGGCGCGCGGGTAGCTGCCGAGGAAACGCACGCCTTCGCAGATCCGGTGGAGGCCGGAGACGGCCTCGCCGACCCGGGCGTCGGCGATGTGGCCCTCGAAGTCGAAGTGGAAGAAGTAGCGGCCGATGCCGTCGCCGGTGGGCCGCGACTCGATCCGGGTCAGGTTGACCCCGCGCACGGAGAACTCCGTCAGCATCTCCAGCAGCGCGCCCGGGTGGTCGTCGGAGAGGAAGGCCACCAGCGAGGTGCGGTCGGAGCCGGTGGGCTCGGGCGGCGGGGCGGGCCGGGAGACCCGGACGAACCGCGTCACGGTGTCGGAGCGGTCGCCGATCCGCCCGGCGAGCTCGACCAGGCCGTAGTGCTCGCCGGCGATGCGCGCGGCGATCGCCGCGTCGTACGGCGAGCCGGGCAGCGAGACCTCCTGGGCCGCGCCAGCGGTGGACGAGGCGGAGACGACCACGGCGTCGGGCAGCTCGCGGGCGATGTATCTGCGGCACTGGGTGAGGGCCGCCGGGTGGGAGATGATCCGCTTGATGTCGCCGATCTCCTTGCCCGGCCTGGCCAGCAGGGAGAACTCGACGGGCAGCAGCAGCTCGGCGGTGATGAGCAGCGGCTCGCCCCAGGCGAGCTCGTCCAGGGTGGTCGCGATGCCGCCCTCGAGGGAGTTCTCCAGCGGGACGACGGCCCCGTCGGCCTCGCCCCGCCGGGCGGCGTCGAGCGCCGCGCTGACGTTGGCGCTCGGCAGGCGCTCGGCTTCCGGCGCCAGGATCCGCAGGGCCTCCTCGGCGAAGGTACCCTCGGGTCCCAGGTAGGCGAGTTTCAGCATGCCCCCAGGCTATCCGGCGGGCGTCCGGAACCGTGTGGATAATTCCGCATCCGGTGCCTGAAAAGTACGGAAAGTCGCACGTCGCGTGGGCAGCCAGGATCCGAGCAGCCAGACCAGGACCAGCGCGCCGATCCCGAACGCGTTCTGCACCAGCTTGCCCGGCACCGGGCTGAGCACCGGGATCTCCGCCGCCTTCAGCGCCACCCCCCACCAGGGGATCGGCACCACGTAGTAGAGCCAGACCCCGGCCGCCACCCGGACCCGGACCGGGTCCCGCCCGTCGTCGGCGATCGCGCCGAGCACCACGACGACCCAGGCCAGGTGGTGGATCCAGGCGACCGGGGAGAGCAGCACGGCCATCAGGCCGGTCAGGGCGACGGCGGTCATCGCGTCGCCGTCCAGCAGCGCCGCGCGCGCCCGGCGGAAGCCGTACCAGCCGACCACGGCCACGAGCGCCAGCCAGATCAGGCTCGTCACCGCGTCGGGCAGGTAGAGCCGGATGAGCATGCCGCGCATCGACTGGTTGGTGGTCGCCGCGTTGGAGCCGAGCCGCTCGGGGTCGAGCAGTGCGCGGAACCAGAAGTCGGCGGCGTCGGCCGGGATCACCGCGAACGGCAGCAGGGTCAGCAGCCCGGCGGTGAAGGCGGCCATGAAGAGGGCCCGGCGCTGCTCGGGACGGGCCCCCGGGCCGAACCCGGTGACCAGCAGGTAGATCAGGAAGACGCCGGGGGTGAGCTTGACCGCGGTGGCCAGGCCGATGAGCATGCCGCGCGGCCAGGCCGGCCGCCGCGCCGCGCAGTCGGCCAGGCAGAGCGCGACCAGCAGGATGTCCACCTGGCCGAACCGGACCTGGTCCCTGATCGGCATCAGGTAGGTGCAGGCGACCGTCAGGAAGGCGAACGCCAGCGGCGTCCAGAGCGACCGCGGCGGCGTCCACCGGGCCCCGGGAACGGGCCGGGCGCGGTCCAGGCGCTCCCACACGGCACGGAAGCCGTACCAGACGGTGATCATGAGCGTGGCGAAGATCCCGGCCGTCCAGACCCACTGCGCCGCCGGCCACGACATCGCCGCCAGCGGCGTGGCCAGCAGCGCCGCGATCGGCGGGTAGGTGAACGGGAGCAGCTGCGGCGCGGGCGTGGCGAAGTCGTAGACCGGCCGCCCGGCCAGCACCATCTCCCCGCCGGTACGGTAAACGTCCAGATCGACCAGGCGCTGGTCGTCGACGTTGCCCAGCCAGTGGAGCACCAGCGGGGCCACCGCCAGCGCGATGAGCGCCGGTACCGGCAGCCACGCCCGGATCGGCCGCCTGGTCTCGGTCGCCTCGTCGGTCCTCACGACCAGGCAGGCTACCGCGACGCCGGAACCGGCCGCGGACGGAGAAGGAACGAGGGGAAGACCGGATGGGCCCAGCACGCGAACGAGGCGGAGACCGGACGGGCCCGGCACGTGGACGCCGCACGCCGCACCGGACCGTCCACTCCCGGAGGTCGCTCCTGGCCCTCCTGCTTCTGGCCGCGGTTCTCACGGTCCTGCCGGGAGCGGGTACGGCCGGCGCCTCCGTCCGGGTCACCGGCGGGGGGCCGCCCGCCCGGGTCGTGGTCGTCGGGGCGCCGGGGCTGCTCTGGAGCGATCTGGACCCGGTGCGGACGCCGAACCTGTGGCGGCTCACCGGCTCCGGCGGGGCGGCCTCGCTGTCCACCCGGGCCAACCCGCCCAGGGGGAGAGGCTTCATCTGCCCGGTGGAGGGCTGGCTGACGGCCTCGGCGGGGCAGCGGGCGGGCACGTCCGCCCCGGGCTGCTCCCCGCCTCCGGCCCCGCGGGTCTCCGCCGAGGGCGCGAGCGTGCCGGGCTGGGCGGAGCTGGTCGCCTTCAACGCGGACACCTCCTACAAGCCGGTGCTCGGGCAGCTCGGGCAGCTCGTCACCGATGCCGGAGGGAAGGTGGCGGCGGTCGGGCCGGGGGCCGTTCTCGGTGCCGCCGACAAATCCGGGAAAGTCGCCGTATACGCGGACACGGTGGAGCAGTTGGGCGAGCTGGCCCCGTACCGGCTGGTCGTCGTCGAAGCCGGGGATCTCACCCGCGCCTGGCTCAAGCGCGGTGCCGAGGCCCGGACCGGTGACGGCACGAGCGTGGACACGAGCACGAGCGCAAGCCCGGGAACGAGCACGAGCGCAAGCCCGGGAACGAGCACGAGCGCAAGCCCGGGAACGAGCGCAGGCACGGGCGGCGACGGCGGTCACGACGTGCCCGCCGCGCCGGCGGACGAGGTCAGGCGCGTGGCCGTGGCCGGGATCGACCGGCAGGTCGGCGCGGTCCTCGACCTTCTTCCGCCGGACTCCACGCTCCTGCTCGGCGGCCTGTCCGACGCCTCCGACGTGGCCCACCTGCACGTGGCGATCGCCTCAGGCCCGTCGCCGGACGGCTCGCCGTACCCCCGCGGTTATCTCACCGCCGCCTCCACCCGCCAGAACGGCCTGGTCACCACCACCGACCTGACCGCCACCGCGATCACCCTGCTGGGACTGGAGACGCCGAAGACGGTCGTCGGCCGCCCCTGGACCGGTGGGGACCCCGCCCCGGGCGCCGGCGCCGCCGGAGGCGGCGGAGACACCCCAGGAGACACCCCCGGAGACACCCCCGGAGACGCCCCGGGGGACGCCACCGCGGCCGTCGTGGCGGACCTGGCCCGCGAGAACCTGGCCAGCCGGGTGGTGAACCGGGTCCGCGGCCCGTTCTTCGGCGGTTTCGTGGCCGTGCAGATCCTCTTCTACCTGCTGGCCGCCGCCGCGCTCCGCCGGGGCTGGGGCGGCGCGCGGGCGCTGACCGCGGTCCAGGCCGTCGCGGCGGTCAGCGGGTCGATCGCGGTCGCCACGTTCCTCGCCCAGCTGGTGCCCTGGTGGGCGTTCCCGGTCCCGATGGCCGGGGTCGTGCTGACCATCCTCGGCATCGCCTGCGCCGTCGCCGCGCTCGCGTTCGCCGGGCCCTGGCGGTCGCACGTACTCGGCCCGCCCGCCGTGGTCGCCGGGATCACCTCGCTCACCCTGCTGGCCGATGTGATGACCGGCTCGACGCTCCAGGTCAACGCCGTCACCGGGTACGAACCGGTCGCCGGCGGGCGCTTCTACGGGTTCGGCAACATCGCCTTCGCCGTCTACTCCGCCGGGACGATCCTGGCCCTGGCCGGAATCGCCCAGTGGCTGATCTCCCGGGGACGCCGCGGGCTCGCCCTGGCGGTCTGCGCGCTGTACGGCGGACTGGCGGTCTTCGCGGACGGCTGGCCGGGCTGGGGGGCCGACTTCGGCGGGGTCCCGGCGTTCCTGACCGGGCTGGCCGTCTTCCTGATCCTGCTCTCGGGCCGCCGGGTCTCGGCGGTCCGGCTCGGCCTGGTCGGCCTGGCCGGGATCGGCCTGATCACCGCGATCGCCGTCGTCGACCGGCTCCGCCCCGCCGGGCAGCGCACCCACCTCGGCGCGTTCGTCCAGCAGGTGCTGGACGGCGAGGCCTGGACGGTGGTCTCCCGCAAGTTCACCGCGATGGTCGGGGTCACGGTCGGCAACTGGTCGCTGACCCTGCTCACGCTGGTCGCGCTGGCCTTCCTCTTCCTGGTGCTGGACCGCCCGTCCCGCTGGGGCGCCCCGCGCTGGGGCGGGCCTACGCCCTGGCCCCGGCGCTGCGGGCCGGGCTGATCGGCGCGCTGACGTGCGCGCTCATCGGGTTCCTGATGAACGACTCCGGCATCGCGATCCCGGCCATGGCCCTCACTGTCGCGGTGCCGCTCACGCTGGCCGCCTGCGTGCGCGCGCTCCGGCTCTCACCGCCCACCACGCCAGAGCGGCCGTCAGAGCCAGCAGGCACCACGGCACCGCCTGCTGCCTGACGACGGTCTTCAGCCAGAGCAGGTCGTCGGGGCGGAGCGCCTCCCGGGCCGGGAGGTAGCCGAGCGAGAGGATCGTCGTCCTGGCCACCACGAACCCCTCCAGGGCCGGCCAGGCGGGCGCCGCGGCCAGCAGCGCCGCGGTGATCCGGCGGGGGTCCACCCAGGCGTCCCCGCGGGCCAGCAGGCCGCGCGGACGGCGGGGGCGAGCATCGGCTCCAGCCGGCGGCACTCCCGGCCCGTCAGCCGCTCGACCGGCAGCCCCAGCACGCCCATGAACGCCGCCAGCTCGTCCAGGACCGCCAGGTCGTCGGAGTCGAAGGCGACCTCCAGCGTGCCGTCGGTGCGGTAGTCGAGGGCGTCCGCTCCCAGACCGCTGTCGGCGGCGAGTTCGGCCGCGAAGGCGGGCCAGCGGGCCAGCGAGGCCAGGCCCAGCCGGAGCAGCGGCTCCTCGGTGTAGGTGACCTCGCTGACCGGCGCCAGCATGCCCGCCGCGGCGTGCGAGGCGCCGGAGGCGGGGGCGGGGTCGGCCACCGCCACGCGCAGCCCCCGGCGGGCCGCGCGCCAGGCGGTGGAAAGGCCGGCGACGCCGCCGCCGACGACGACGAGGTCGTAGGCGCCGGACGCAGGCACTGCGGTCTCGTGCGGCATGGATGCTCCGCTCCCTTCGCCGGCATGATCCGGATCAGGTTCCTGGCGGTCGAGGGCCCGCCGACGGCCGTGCCGCGGAGCCCGTGCACCCGGCGGAGCGCGTACCGCGCACCGCGGGCCCACCGGTCCGGCAGGTCCGTCGCCCTCCTCTCAGCCCGGTGCGTGCCGGGCTCCCGCGCGTCTTACGTCCCCCACCTTAAGGGCTCGCGGAACACACTTATCGACGGGGATGTGAGGTAAATACCGTTTTCGTTACCGAGGACTTGATGGCCGAGGTCGGCCCCGCCGCTTAGGGTCATGAAGTGTGAATCATGTCGTGGTGGTGGGCGCCGGTCTCGCCGGGGTGCGGAGTGTCGAGGCGCTGAGGGCGCACGGGTTCGATGGTGCGATCACGCTGATCGGGGAGGAGCCGCACCGGCCCTACGACCGCCCGCCGCTGTCCAAGGCGGTGCTGCTCGGTGAGATCGACTCCACCGTCGTCGACTCCGATCTGGGCGCGCTGGCGGTGGACCACCGTCCCGGCGTGGCGGCCAAGGGGCTGCGGGCGGGCGTGCTGGAGACGACCGAGGGCGAGCTGGCCTACGACGCGCTGGTCATCGCCACCGGCGCGAGCCCGATCCGGCTGCGCGGCGAGGGCCCGCAGCACGTGCTGCGCACCATCGACGACGCGCTCGGACTGCGCGCCCTGCTCCGCCAGGGGCGCAGGGTCGCCGTCGTCGGCGCGGGCTGGATCGGCGCGGAGGTCGCCACGGCCGCGCGCAGGGCCGGCTGCGAGGTGACGGTGGTGGAGGCCGCCGGGTGCCCGCTGGCCGCCGCGCTCGGCCCGGTCGGAGCCCACACCGCCCTCTGGTACGAACGGGCGGGCATCGACCTGAGGACGGGCGCGATGGTGGCCTCCGTCGACCCCGGCGGGCTCACCCTCGTCGACGGCTCCACGATCGAGGCCGACGTCGTCGTCACCGGCATCGGGGTGCGGCCCGCGGTGGACTGGCTGGCCGGCTCCGGGGTCGAGCTGGACGACGGGGTCGTCACCGACGAGCACCTGCGCACCGCGCTGCCCGGCGTGGTCGCGGTGGGCGACTGCGCGGCCTGGTGGTCGCGCAGGTACGGCCGCCGCCTGCGGGTGGAGCACTGGGACACCGCGCTGAACTCCCCCGAGGTGGCCGCGGCCACGCTGCTGGGCGGCGGCTCCGGCGAGGGCGCGGTCTACGACCCGGTCCCGTACTTCTGGTCCGAGCAGTTCGGCCACATGGTGCAGTACGCCGGGCACCACGCCGGCGCCCGCCTCGTCATGCGCGGAGACCCCGCCGGCGCCCGGTGGTCGGCCTGCTGGGTGACCGGCGAGGGCAGGCTCGCCGCGGTCCTGGCCGTGAACCTGCCCCGCGACCTGATGCAGGGGCGCCGCCTCATCGAGGGCGGCCAGCACCTCGACGTCGATCGCCTGGCCGATCCTGCTGTAGCGTTGCGCGACTGTACGGCGGTGTGACCGCACCGTGAGATGCCGTGAGGTGTTTGGTGAAGGGCTCAATGTGGTAGTGGTGGGTTCGTGACGCTTTCTGTTGCGCAGATCGACCGGGAAACCGACGAACTGGTGGGCGAGTGGCTCACCTTGACCGAGGTCGCCAGAAGGCTCGACCTCAGTGCCGGTCGCGCCAAGCAGCTCCTCAAGGACCACAAGATCATCGGAGTCCGGCGGGGAGGTGGTGAGCCCCAGGTGCCCGCCGCGTTCATCGCCGGGAACGACGTCGTCAAGGGCCTGCCGGGCACGCTCACCGTGCTGCTCGACGCGGGATACGACGACGTCGAGGCGCTCCGCTGGCTGTTCACCCCCGACGAGACCCTGCCGGGGTCGCCGGTCGACGCGATCCGCGCCGGCCGCCACACCGAAGTCAAGCGGCGTGCCCAGACCCTCGGTTTCTGACGCGCGCCTCTACCTGTGCACCGACGGTCGCCGGGACCGCGGAGACCTCGCCGAGTTCCTCGACGCCGCCCTCTCCGGCGGCGTCGACATCGTGCAGCTGCGCGAGAAGGGGCTGGAGGCGCGCGAGGAGCTCGCTCTCCTGGAGGTCTTCCGCGACGCCTGCGACCGGCACGGCAGGCTCCTGGCGGTCAACGACCGGGCGGACATCGCCTACGCCGCCCGTCCCGACGTGCTCCACCTCGGCCAGGGCGACCTGCCGGTGCGCGTCGCGCGCGACCTCCTCGGCGACGGCATCCTCATCGGGCGTTCCACTCACGCCCCCGAGGAGGTCTCCGCCGCGGCCGCCGAGCCCGGAGTCGACTACTTCTGCTGCGGTCCGATCTGGCCCACGCCCACCAAACCCGGACGCCACGCGCCCGGACCGCCCCTGCTCGCGCACGCCGCGTCGCTGGGAACGGACCGCCCGTGGTTCGGCATCGGCGGCATCGACCTCGCCAACCTGGACGAGGTCATGTCGTACGGCGTGCGCCGGGTCGTGGTGGTGCGGGCCATCACCGAGGCGGACGACCCCAAGGCGGCCGCCGAGGAGTTCCAGCGGAGGCTCGCGGCGCCGCGCTGACGGGACCGGCCTCGCCTCGGCGGGGCCGGTCCCGCGGGGGGCGCCGGAGATTCGGCGGGGATCGGATCCGGCGGGTCCGGTGAGCCGCGCCGGACCGGCCGGTTCAGGTCCGCCGGGTGGTCGCGGCCACGGCCAGATCGGCCAGGGCCGTTCGGGCCTCCGACGTGATCGGGGCGTCGTCCAGGGAGTGCAGCGCCTGCGCGAGATAGTCGTCGATCAGCTTCTCGCAGGCGGCGAGGGCGCCGGTCTCCTCGATCACCCGGCGCAGCCGGTCGACCCCGCCCTCCTCCAGTCCCGGGTCGCCCAGCGTGAGACGGACCTCCTCCGCCTGGGCGGGCGAGGCCGCGGCGAGCGCGCGGGCGATGAGCATCGTCCGCTTGCCTTCGCGCAGGTCGTCGCCCGCGGGCTTGCCGGTCTCCGCCGGGTCGCCGAACACGCCGAGGATGTCGTCGCGCAGCTGGAAGGCGATGCCGACGTTGCGGCCGTACTCCTCGCAGAGGCGGTCGATCCACGGCTCACGCCCGCGCGCGGCCAGCACCAGGCCGAGCCGGAGGGGCTGCTCCACCGAGTACTTGCCGCTCTTGAACAGCGCGACCCGCAGCGCGCTGTCGAAGGTGCTCGCGCCGCGGACCTGCTCCAGCAGGTCGAGGTACTGGCCGCACATCAGCTCCGTGCGCATGTGGTCGTAGACCGGCTGGGCCGCGGCCAGGGCGGCCGGAGGCAGGCCACTGGTCCGCCACATCTCACCGGACCACACCAGCAGCAGGTTCCCCAACAGGATGGCGGCGTTCTCGCCGAACTGCTCGGCCGAGCCGCTCCAGCCCTCCTTCTCGTGCATCGCCTGGAACCGGCGGTGCGCCGACGGCATGCCCCGGCGCAGGTCGCTGGCGTCCATCACGTCGTCGTGGGCGAGCGCGCTGGCCTGGAGCAGCTCCAAGGAAGCGGCCGCGGTGAAGAGCGCGGGATCGTTCCCGCCGCCCGCACCCCGCCAGCCCCAGTGGCAGAACGCCGGGCGAAGCCGTTTCCCGCCGGCGAGGAAGTCCTCGGCCGCGGCGACGAGAGGGGCGATCTCGGGCGCGCTGACCAGCGGACGCTGCCGATCGAGGAAACTTCTCAGCGAACGATCCACTTCGGAGCGGATGGTGTCCAGCGAGGCTGCGGAAGCGGGCATACCCAGAGATTATCGGGCCGGGTACCGAACGCGGATCAAGCGGGGCTGGGCCGACGCGGTGACGGCGGTCCGCCCCGCGGCCGGACCAGTAGGCTAGGGGGCATGGCTCTGGGTCGCCCCTCAATCCTTCCCGACCGCGTGCCCACCGTCCGCGAGCTCCTCGCCGCAGGTGGCCGGTCGTTCTCCTTCGAGTTCTTCCCGCCGAAGACCGACGAGGGCGAGCGGCAGCTCTGGCGCGCGATCCGGGAGCTGGAAGCACTGCGTCCCACGTTCGTCTCCGTCACCTACGGCGCGGGCGGCGGGACCCGGGACCGCACGGTCGAGATCGTGGAGCGGATCGCGCACGAGACCACGCTGACCCCGGTGGCGCACTTCACCGCCGTCGACCACTCGATCCGCGAGCTGCGCCATCTGATCGGCCGGTTCGCCGGGGCGGGCGTGCGCAACATCCTCGCGGTGCGGGGCGACCCGCCCGGCGACCCGACGGGGGAGTGGGTGCGCCACCCCGAGGGCGTGCTCTACGCCGAGGACCTGGTCCGGCTGATCCGCCAGTCCGGCGACTTCTGCGTGGGCGTAGCGGCCTTCCCCTACAAGCACCCCAGGTCGCCCTCCATCGACTCCGACACCGAGTACTTCGTGCGCAAGTGCCGGGCCGGCGCCGACTACGCCATCACCCAGATGTTCTTCCGGGCGGAGGACTACCTGCGGCTGCGCGACCGGGTGGCGGCCAAGGGCTGCGACACCCCGATCATCCCCGGCATCATGCCCGTCACCCGGATGAGCACGATCGCCCGTTCCGAGCAGCTGTCCGGCGCCCCGTTCCCGCCTGAGGTGGCCGCGCGGTTCGAGGCCGTCGCCGACGATCCCGCCGCCGTGCGCGCCCTCGGCATCGAGCACGCCGCCGAGCTCTGCCAGACCCTGCTCGACGAGGCGCGCCCGGCATCCACTTCATCACCTTCAACAGCTCCAGCGCCACCCGCGAGGTCTTCCGCGCCCTCGACCACGCGGCCGCCGATCACGTGCCGGAGACCGCCTCGCTCAGCGGGTGAGCCCGCCGTACGTCCCCGGCCGGCGCGGTGCCCTCAGCGGGGCCCTGTGGCATCCGGCCGGGAACCAGCGGGAGCACGGCCCCGGCGATCGCATAGCGTTCGTACCCGCCGGGGAAGACGAACGCGGTGAGCAGGTCCACGAAGCCGATGTCCCGGTAGAGATGCCGGGCGGCGGTGGGCCGGTCGCGGGTGGACAGCACGACCGTGCGTTCCGGCCGCCCCTCGCACACGTTCAGGACCAGGGCCCTGCCGACGCCTCTGCCCTGGTGGTCGGGGTGGACGTGGACCTCGGCGAGCTCCAGGGCGTCGCCCAGCCAGTCGCGCGCGCCGGTCTCGCCGCGCCGCTCGGCGACGGCCTGGTGGACCACGTCGTGCCACCACTGGCCCGGGACGCCGTGGAAACCGTAGGCGAGGCCGACCGGGGTCCCGTCGGCGAGCTCGGCGAACAGGCAGGTGAAGCCGGGGTGGGCGGCGTGGTTGCCCATTATGGTCTTCCGACCGGACAGCTGATCGGCGGGAGGGGTCATCGCCGCCATGTAGATGTCGAGAACGGAATCCAGCCGAGAGACGAACTCGTCGGGGCCGACTCGTCGCAGTCCGATCACCGTCGCACCCTAGCAGGGGCGATCTGGCCTGATTCGAGGAAAACGGCTAACGGGGCGTTCGGGTTCTTTTACCGAAGGTCCGCAGGGTGACCTCGGCCTCCGGGCCGGGGACGGACGGGTTCCCGACCCGGGACGGTCCGCCGTCAGGCGGGCGGGTCCACCCCGGAACGGCCCTCGCCGCCGTCCGGACACCCGGGGAAGAGCGCCTACCCCGCCAGGGGGACGCGGCCCGGAAGAGCGGGCTGGATCGGCACGCCGAGCATTTCCTCCACCGTCACGACGAACCGCTCCGCCTCCGAGATCAGCTCCTCGGCGTCGCGGGCCGACACCGCGTGGGTCATCCCGGCCTCGACCGAGGCCCGCTTGGTGGCGCTCACCTCGAAATAGGGCGCCCAGTCGGCCAGCCTGGGCTCGGCTTCGGGGAGCAGTTCCCAGGCGCTGCGCAACCTGCGCCGGCGGCCGTCCATGGGCTTGGGGCGGGCGGCCAGGACGGCCGCCGCGGCCCGGAGCGCCGCCAGGTGCGCCGAGACATAGCGCATGGCCGAGGTGCGGCGCCGCCGCCTCCTCCAGGCAGTCGCGCGCGTCGGCCAGGCGCGCCCGCACCGTGGGCGACAACCGGGGCCCGGCGGGGCCGTCGAACCGTGGGGTCATGCGTTCCGCCTCCTTGGTCGCAAGCGGCTCCCGGCGGTCGGGCCGGTGGTACCACGTTCGCAGACCCCACCGACAGTTCCGCCGGGCGGCCGGACGAGGAGCTTCCCCTCTCCCCGTCCGCCCCGATCTGACCCCGCCCCCTCTGGCGGAGGCGGAGTCAGATCGGCCGCCCTCAACGTGAGCCGCGAGTCCCACGTCACTACATCGAACATAAATTCGATCATCGATGGTGTCAAGTATGTCGACGAACAAAAGTTCGATCCCCCTGTGAAACGGAAGGCCCCGGGAGATCGAGATCTCCCGGGGCCCGCGCTCGGCGACCGGCCGCGGTTACCGGCCGAACCTGCCCCGGACGTGGACCGGCACCCCCGTGCCGAGCAGGTCGGGAAGGACCTCGGCCACGTGCATCGGCAGGCGCACGCACCCGTGCGAGGCCGGCGCCAGCGGAACCGAGAGCGCGCCGTGGAAGGCGATGCCGCCGTTGAAGAAGATCGGGTTGTACAGCTGGCCCAGGTAGGACCGGTGCCAGCCGTCCCGGCGCCAGGTCGTCCTGTAGTCGCCCGTAGGCGTGCGGGCGTCACCGCAGAACTTCTGCGTCTTGCCCTGCCAGGTGGCCGTCTCGCAGTAAGGGACCCCGCTGCCCGAGGAGGTGTGGCTGATCAGCTGCACCCGCCCGTCGACGTAGAGCACCATCACCTGGGTGGTGAGGTTCATCTCCACGCGGGTCGCCCTGCCCTTGGGCACCAGGACCTTGGGGGCCCGCGGGGCCTCCAGGGCGTCCCAGGTGCGCCGGGTGACGGTACCGGCCGGCTTGAGGCCGTTGACCTTCTGGAACGCCCACACCGCGGCCTGGGTCGCCCCGCCGTACCGGCCGTCGATCCGGCCCGGGTGGTAGCCGAGCTCCTTCAGCCGGGTCTGCAACACCTTGACCGCGGACCCCCTGGCGCCGGCCTTGAGCGTCTTGCCCGGAGCGGTGAAGGGGGCAGGCTCGGCTGCCGCCGCGGGTGCCGCCGCCGAGGTTCCCGCCGCGGCGACCGGCGCCGCCG
>NZ_CDRNDK010000046.1:0-26402 GCF_977012225.1 Planomonospora algeriensis
GGCGAGCCGCCGGACCTCGCGCAGCTCGTCCGCCACGGCGGCGCACGGCCCGCCCGCGGCGTCGAGCCGTTCCAGCACGTGCTCCTGCGGAGCGGGGCGCGTCAGCGGTGGGCGCAGCGAGCTCATCAGGTAGTTGAGCTCCAGCAGCTTCGCCAGCAGCGCGGAGAGCCGCTCCGGTGCCGCGTCGGGAAACGCGGCGGCCAGTTCCCTCCGGACCTTCTCGTACGGCGCCGGCGTCACCGTGAGGTCCATCACCGCCTGGACCGCGGGCGTCCACCGGATGCGGATCGCGCGCCGGTCGCTCTGGCCGTACACGTCGGCCTGCGGCAGGACGACCCGCTCTCCCGACCGGTGGGCCAGCGCGTTCCACACCACCTCCGCGCCCGGTGCCCCGGGGCCTGTCTCGACCCGTTTGACGAGTGCCATGAGCCAGCCCATGTCTGGGCGGACGCGCTCCCTGGCGAAGCCCTCCGCGCCGAGCCGGAGGTCGGTGCGGTCGTCCAGCTCACCGATCGCCACGCCCGCGAAGCAGCCGTAGGGGGTGGGACGGGTGCTCATCCTGGTCAGGTAGCGCAGCAGCGCCGCGTGGGCGCGGCGGCGCCGGTCGGCGGGTGCGCCGGGCTCACCGGCCCGGTCGAGGCCCTCCAGCAGGGCGGGGCTGGCGGTCTCCAGCGCCGCCGTACGGCGGGCAGGGCGGCCAGCCGGAGCGCTTCCTGCGCGGTGTCCGGCCGGGGGCGGTGAGCTCGCGGTGGACGGAGGCGGGCAGGGCGGGAGCGCGCACCATGAAGAAGCCCGCGGGAACGTAGCGTGGATCGGTCATGTCCTACCTCAGGAACAGGGTCCTACCTCAGGAACAGGGCGCGGTACCAGGCCGGCCGGCGGTCGGAGATCACCGCCAGCAGGGTGAGTGCGACTCCGGCGGCGCCGTTGAGCAGGGCGGGGTCGTCGATGAGCTCGCCGGCGTCGCCGCGGTCGGGGAAGAGCAGCGGCCGGTCGGGGTCGGCGTAGTCCAGCAGTTCCGCGACCATGCCGGGGAGTGCGGCGGCGGCGGCCGGGCTCCGCCCGGCGGCCGCGAACTCGGCGCAGATGTTGACCAGTCCCGCGTACCCGTGGCACAGCGTGGCCACGGGTACGTCCTCGCGGGAGGGCCGCCTGCGCAGCACCGCCTCGAACGCCGCCGCGGCCCGGTCCCGCAGCCCGTCGTCGTCCAGTGCCTCCGCCGCGCTCAGCAGCGCGCCCGCGCATCCGGCGGTCCCGTAGCACCAGGCGAGCCTGTCGTGCTCCACCGGCCGGGGCCGCTCCCCGCCGCTCGCGTCGAGGGGGACGCCGGTGGGCCAGAGCGGGCCGTGCCCCGTCGTCCTGGGCGGCCGTGAGCAGCCGGTCGACCGCGCGGCCGAAGGCCTCGCGCACGCGGTCCGTGCGCAGGCCCGCCGCCCACCCCGCCGCCAGGGCCGCCGCGATCCCCGGCACGCCGTGGGACATGCCGAAGTTGACGTAGCCGTGCGGATAGTCGTCGAGATAACCGGGGTACGGCGGGAGCTGCGGCGGCATGATCGCCAGGCGGGGAGGGACCTCCTGGCCGCCGGTGAGCCAGACCAGGTAGTCGACGCCCGCGGCGACGGCCTCGGTCACCTGCGGGCTCGGATCGGCGATGGAGCACAGGTGGCCGAGCGTCCCGGACACACCGGTCATCACGTCGTAGTGGTGGTCGGCGACCTCGCCGTGCCGCCGGGGCGGCAGCGACCCGAGCACCTGCTCGGCCAGGCGCCGGTGGAGCCGGTCCAGGCTCGCGGAGAGTCGCGGCTCGTCGGCGCGGACGTCCGACATGGCCAGGGCCAGCCCGCTGGTCCCTCCGAACAGGCCGGGGGCGGGCAGCGGGTGGGCGGCGGTGGCGTCGACCGCGGCACGGAGGAACTCCACCGAGGTCTCCACCCCGTCGGCCGTCACACCCGCCCGCGCCGCGTACAGGTGCATGAGGGCCACGCCGGGGTGACCGTTGCCGAGCGAGCTGTCGTCCCAGACGGCGTCCGGCGACTGGGCCTCCGCTTTCCTCCCCAGCTCGGCCACGCGATCCGGATGCCGCATCGACGAGGTGAGCGCGCCCACGACGTCCCGCGCCCGGGACCGCAGACGTTCATCCAGCGGCGTAAGCCATTTCCCCGAATAGGTATCCATCGTCGGCATTGTGAAGTCCGCCGCGTCCCGGGAGCGTTCCGCCACCGTTCCCGGCCTTCCCGGGGACGCTGCGGGGACGCCGCGAAAACGCTGCGGGAACGGAGCGAAAACGCTGCGGGGACGGGGTGCTTCCACCATGTCCGCTGTCTGACCTGTTCTGGAAAGGAGAACGGACTTGAGCGGCAACGACCTGTTCGACCTCGACCCGCGCATCAGCTCCACCGGCGAAGGCGCCGTGGAGCCGGCGGGCACGCCCACCATCACCATCACCGTCAGCGTGCGGGCCTGCACCAAGGTCACCCGGATCCGGACCTGCACCTGCAAGGGCTGCACGACCGCCCGTACGTGCATCCGCTGCAAGTGAGGTGAGAGCAGGCCGAGGTCGGCCTGACGGGGCGCCCGGCACCGCCGGGCGCCCTTCGTGTTCCGGCCCTTCGTGTTCCGGCCCTCCGGCTTCGGCCGACCGGTTCTCCGTGTGATGAACGGTGAACCGGCCGCGCAGCCGGGGTGACGCCCGCCGAGGGGCCGCCTCCGCCGTCCTTGATGACAATGCGTCGCGAGAAATGACGCGATGCGTCGTTGACGGCCTATGTTCGCATGTATATAAATTCTTCGGCGTCAGGTAATTTGCTCGGGAAATCATCCGCAGGGACGTGTGAGCAAAGGGGGCCGCATGCGTGGATCCGTCAGGGGGGACGGATGGCAGCAGGTGGATCTGGAGGCGGAGCCGTGCGTGGTCAGGCTGCTGCCGGCCCTGCGCTGCACCGCGGAGGGCCGACAGGTGGCGCTGCCGCCGCTCGCCGCGCGGCTCCTCGCACGTGTGTGCCTGGAGCATCCCGTCGCCGTCGAACGAACCCGCCTGATCGGTGAACATCAGCCGGGATCCGGCGGCGACCCCCGCAGCAGGCTGCGGAAGACGGCTTGGCGGATCAACCAGGCCGCCGGCCATCCCGTGCTGACGGGAACGAGGAGCGAACTGGCGCTGAGCGAGTGCGTCCGGATCGACTACCAGTTCGCCAAGGACTGGTGCCTCCTCATGATCAAGAGCGGTTTCCCCCGGGACGCGCTGGAGCGGACGCCGCTGTGGCTCGGCGACGCGCTGGGGTGCCGGCTGCTCGAGGGATGGGACGAGGAGTGGCTCACTCCGTACCAGCGGGAATGGGACGTATTGCGCCTGCAGTGCCTGCAGGGCCTGGCCTTGGCCGAGCTTGACGCCGATCGCCCCACGGCGGCCGTGCTCTACGCCGAGCAGCTCGTCCGGGAGGACCCCTTCGACGAGGGCGGCTGGCACACGCTGGTGAGCGCGCTGGTGGCCAGCGGACGGAGGGCGGCCGCCACCCGGCGCTTCGACGAACTGGCCGGGATCCTCGACGCGGAACTCGGCATCACTCCGGACCCGGAGATCCGCCGCCTGGTGGACGCCACCTGCCGGTCATAGCGGGAGGCGGTAGGTGCCGTCGTCGAGCACCTCCGCCAGGCCGTCGGCGACGAGGCCGTCGAGGGCGCGCTCACGCTGGACGGGCTCGTCCCAGACGGAGTCGAGGGCCGCCTTGGGGACGGGGCCGTGCGCCTCGCGCAGGACGGCCAGGAGGCGGCCGCGGCACTGGCGGTCGGTGCCCGCGTAGGTCTGCCCCCTGCGGGCGGGGCCCTGGTAGGGGGGCTTGCCCGCCAGGCGCCAGGCGCACCGGTCGCTGATCGGGCAGTCGGCGCAGCGGGGGACGCGGGCCGTACAGACCAGGGCGCCCAGCTCCATCACGGCGACGGCCCAGACCGGCGCGTCCTCCGGGCCGGGGAGCAGCGACTCGGCGAGCACGCGCTCGGCGGCGGTGGTGGCCTTCGGGGGGTACTCCTCGCCCCGTACGGCACGCGCCAGCACCCGGCGGACGTTGGTGTCGAGTACGGCGTGGCGCCCCCCGAAGGCGAAGCTGGCGACCGCGGCCGCGGTGTACTCGCCGACGCCGGGGAGGGTCAGCAGTGTGGCGTGGTCGGCGGGGACCCGGCCGCCGTGCAGGTCGGTGACCGCGCGGGCGCAGGCGTGCAGGTTGAGGGCGCGGCGCGGGTAGCCGAGGCGGCCCCAGTGGCGCACGGCCTCACCGGGGGGCTCGGCGGCCAGGGCGGCGGGGGTCGGCCAGCGCTCCATCCACTCGGTCCAGACGGGGAGCACCCGGACCACCGGCGTCTGCTGGAGCATGATCTCGCTGACCAGGATCGACCAGGGGGTGGCGCCGGGCTCGCGCCACGGCAGCTCGCGGGCGCGTCTGGCATACCACTCGAGAACGGGAGTCAGCAGGAGATTGCGCTTGGCCACGCCTCGACGATAGTGCCGTCCGTCGACATGTTTACCCAAGGAAGCGTAGGGGAACGGCGGGTCGCCGCCGGGCTTCCCCAAGGGCTCCCCATACTGTGCGCATGGATCCGGACACGTTCCGCAGTGACATGGGGGTCGACGTCTACTGGAGGCGCCGGCTGATCGCGCTCGTCGCCGTCCTCGTGGTGGTCGCGATCGTGGCATGGGCCTGCTCGGCGACGGGCGGGCCGGAGAGCGCCTCGAAGGCCCAGGCGGCTCCGACGAGCCGGTCGCCCGCTCCGGACCCGCTCCTGGCCACCCTGCCGGTGGCCGCCATCACCCCCACCCCGACGGCTCCGACCCCCTCCCCGAGGCCCGCCAAGCCGGTCCCCCGGCCCAAGCGGCCGGGGGACGCCTGCGACGCCGCCGACCTGGTGCTGAGCCTCATGGGGGAGGGGGAGGTCTACGGCGCGGGTGAGCGCCCGCGGTTCATCCTCACGCTGGTCAACACCGGAAAGGTGATGTGCACGGCCGACGTGGGACCGCGGACGACGGAGGTCCGCATCACCTCCGGGGACGACCGCGTCTGGTCGTCGGCCGACTGCCTCAGCGGCGAGACCGACGACATCCGCAAGCTGGAGCGCGGCATCCCGTATGTCCGGCAGATCCAGTGGGACCGCCGCAGGTCGGGCTCCGACTGCAGGGCGAAGCGGGCCGAGGCCCGTCCGGGGACCTACGTGGCCGTGGTCCGGGCCCCCCGGCTGAAGAGCGACAAGGTGGTCTTCCACCTGCGCTGACGGCGACGCGGCTGAGCGTCTCGCGGCGGGGCCCGAACGTGGCCCGGGCGGCGACGGCGGAACCCTCGCCGAACGCCGTTATGGTGACACTAAAGGCGATTTAAGTTTCCCATAAGATGGGCGATTCACCCTTCGTGCTATAAAAATAACCAGTTTTACGGAGCATGAAGGAGTCGCCCTCTCGTGAGCATCCCCCGCCATTCCGCCGCACCCTCGGACGAGGTGAGCCGTCGCCTTGGAGGGAAGGTCGTGCACGGGCGGTCGGGCGGACCGGGCGCGAGTGGAAGGCCACCCGGCGGTGCGGCTCCGGAAGGGCACGCCGCCGCCTCCTGACCTGCGGGGGTGATATCCCCGCAGGTGGAGTCCGAGGAGACGGCCGCCGTCCCGGCGGCCGGACGTCCCGGGCGACTCCGGGCGGAGGCCCGCTCCGTGATCCGGCACGACCCGGCCCCGTGAACGACCGCACCCGCCCGGCGGCGGTCCGGAGAAAGGGGCCGAGCGGTCCCGCCGTAAGGGAAGGCATTCTTTTCTGCTTTCCGCAGACCCAGAGCAAGGAATGGTAAATGCGTAGAACGGCCACGCTCCTCACCATGGCAGCGGTCAGTTTCGGTGCCACGGTTTTCGCCGCCTCCCCGGCCCTGGCCCACGGCTACGTGTCGTCGCCGCCGAGCCGCCAGGCCATGTGCGCCCAGGGGCGCGTCGCGAACTGCGGCGCGATCGTCTACGAGCCGCAGAGTGTCGAGGGCCCCAAGGGGCAGATGAACTGCCACGGCGGGGTCAGCCGGTTCTCCGTGCTCAGCGACGAGAGCAGGCCCTGGCCCGCCACCCCCGTCGGCAACAGCGTGACCTTCAACTGGGTGCTGACCGCTCGCCACTCCACCAGCCACTGGGACTACTACATCGGCAACAAGAAGATCGCCACCTTCAACGACGGGGGCAAGCAGCCCGGTGCGACGGTCTCGCACGTGGTGAACCTGTCGGGTTACAGCGGCCGGCAGAAGGTCCTGGCCGTCTGGAACATCGCCGACACGGTCAACGCCTTCTACTCGTGCATCGACCTGCAGGTGGGCGGCGGTGGCGGGACGACTCCGCCCCCGGCCCCCACCCCGGCTCCGACCAAGCCGTCCACTCCCGCGCCGACTCCCCCTCCGGCCAAGCCGTCCACCCCGCCCCCTGCCGCCCCGGGCGGGACGTGGAAGGCGGGGACCTGGTACGCGGTGGGCGCCAAGGTCACCTACGGCGGTGCGACCTACCGGTGCATCCAGGCGCACACCGCCCTCGGCGGGTGGGAGCCGCCGAACGTCCCGGCTCTCTGGCAGCGGGCCTGACCTGCCCGTGGGCGCCGCGCCGTCCCGGTGCGGCGCCCACGGGGCGGGAATCCCACGGGGGAATCCCCCGGGGCGGGAACCCGATTCCGACCAGGAGAAGCGACGCGCATGAGACGACACGGGCGAGACGAGCCCGATGAGGCGGCACAGCAGATGAGGCGGTGGCCGTGAGAACCCGTGAGGCGGTGGCCGTGAGGGCCCGTGGGCCGGTGTTCACGAAGGCCCGTGGGGCGGTGGCCGTGCGAACCCGTGGGGCGGTGGCCGTGGAGGTCCGCGGGGCGGTGTTCGCGAGGCGCCTGACTTTCGCGCTGGCCGTCACGGGCGTGCTGGCGCTCTCCGGTTGCGGGACGGCGGCCGCCTCGCATGGTCACCATGCCGGTCACGCCGCCCGGGTTCCCGCCGGGCAACCGGCCTCCGCCGCCACGGCTCCCGCCTCGACCGGCAGGGCCGAGACCGGCGGGGCCGAGACCGGCGGGGCCGAGACCGGCGGGGCCGAGACCGGCGGGGCGAACGGTTCGGCGGGGACCGCTCCGGCCGGGACGGGCTCCTTCAACGACGCGGATGTGATGTTCCTGCAGATGATGATCCCCCACAACCGGCAGGGAACGGAGCTGGCGGGCCTGGCGGGCACCCGGTCCGCCCGGAGCGCGGTGAAGACGCTGGCGGCGGCGATCGCGGTCACCCAGGAGCAGGAGGCCGAGGCCATGGCCGGTCGGCTGGAGCGCTGGGGGCGGCCTCTGGAGGCCGAGGCGCACGCTCACGACGCGCACGGCGGCCTGCACGTCACCAGCCCCGAGGAGGCCGAGGCGCTCAGGGGGGTGACCGGAGACGCGTTCGACGTCAGGTTCCTCAACGTGATGGTCGCCCATCAGCACAACGCCGTCGAGATGGCCCGTGCCGAGGTCCGGGACGGACGGCATCCCGAGGTGGTCGAGCTGGCCCGGCGGATCGAGCTGTCGCGCTCCGCGCAGATCAAGGCGATGCTCGGGGAACTGGGCTCCTGAGACCTCCGGGGCCGTCCCGCGCGGGACCGGCCCCGGAAAGGGCATGCCTCCCCGGGTGGGTTCCGGCCGTGCGGGTCCTTCCTCCGGGTCGTGTCCGTCGGATGCGGGTCGCCTCCTCTGCCCGGGTGGGCCCCGGCCAGGCGGGTCCCTTCCTCCGGACCGCGTCCGTCAGACGTAGCGCTCCAACGTCAGACGTAGCGCTCCAAGATGGACGACTCAGCCAGACGGGACAGGCCCTCTCGGATGTGGCGGGCGCGGGTCTCGCTGACGCCGCCCGCCTCCTGCAGATCCTCGGTGCTGGCGGCCAGGAGCTTCTGCAGGCTGCCGAACTGGTCGGCCAGGCGGTCGACGACCGCGGCGGGGAGCCGCGGGACCTTGGCCAGCAGGCGGTGGCCGCGCGGGCTCGCCGGGGAGTCCAGGACGTCGGCGCCCGTGTGGCCGAGGATGCCGGCCACCGAGGCCAGGTCGAGCAGGGCGGTGGAGGAGAGCCGGTCCAGCTCGTGCAGGGCTCCGGCGACCGTACGGGCCCGGCGGCCCGTCACGGGCAGGTAGTCGCGCACGATGAGCTCGCGGTCGGTCTCGGTCCCGGCGACCAGCTCGTCCAGCTGCAGGGAGAGCAGGCGGCCGTCCGTGCCGAGCTCGACGACGTAGTCCGCGATCTCGTCGGAGATGCGGCGGACCATCTCCAGCCGCTGCAGGACCACCGCGATGTCGCGGACCGTCACCAGGTCCTCGATCTCCAGCGCCGACAGCGTGCCGGAGACCTCGTCCAGCCGGAACTTGTACCGCTCGAGGGTGGCGAGGGCCTGGTTGGCCCGGGACAGGATCGCCGCCGACTCTTCCAGCACGTAGCGGACGCCGTCCAGGTAGAGGGCGATGATCCGCATGGACTTGCTGAGGGAGACGACGGGGAAGGACGTCTGCACCGAGACCCGCTGGGCGGTCCGGTGCCTGGTGCCGGACTCGTCCGTGGGGATGGAGGGGTCGGGCATCAGGTGCACGGCCGCGCGCACGATCCGGTGGTCGTCGCAGCTCAGCACGATGGCGCCGTCCATCTTGGCCAGCTCGCGCAGTCGCGTCGCGGAGAACTCGACGTCCAGCTCGAAGCCGCCGCTGCAGATCCCCTCGACCACGCGGTCGTATCCCAGCACGATCAGGCCGCCGGTGTGCCCGCGCAGGATGCGCTCCAGGCCGTCGCGCAACGCGGTGCCCGGCGCGACCGAGGCCAGGACGGCTCTGCGGCGCTCGTCGAGGCCCTTGTCGGTTGCTGCCACATGACCCCCGTGGTCCGTGTCGAGAGCCCGGCGGGTCCGAAAGCCGCCGCCGGGGTCCGGCGCCCAGCTTACCGAAGGCCCGTGGAAGCCCTCGGCCTTCAGGACGCGGGGCTCTCCCCTGGTCAGGACGTGACGTGGTTGAGGGCGTCCCAGACGTTCTCCGCCTCGACGACGTCGAAGCCCGGCGCGAAGCTGGAGCGGCCGTCGACCCGGACGAGGGAGCTCTGACCGCGCCCGCCCCTGCCGGCGTCGAGGGAGCCCGCCGGGACCAGCGCGCGGGTGAAGCCGAGCCGCGCCGCCTCCGACAGGCGGCGCCGTACGTCGCGCACCTGGCGGAGCTCTCCGGCCAGGCCCACCTCGCCGAGCACCACCAGCCCGGACGGGAGTGCCCGGTCACCGGCCGCGCTGGCCACCGCGAGCATCACCGACAGGTCGATCGCCGGGTCGCTGAGCTTGATCCCGCCGACGGTCGCGGTGAACACGTCGCAGCCGCCGAGCTTGGCGTTGAGCCGCCGCTCCAGCACGGCCAGCACCATGGTCACCCGGTAGGGGTCGAGACCGGAGGAGGAGCGGCGCGGCTGCTGGGCCTCGGTCCGCGCGACCAGCGCCTGGACCTCGGCGGGCAGCGGCCGGGTGCCCTCCATGGTGACCGTGACGCACGTGCCGGGGACCGGCTCGGCGCGGTGGGAGACGAACAGCCCGCTGGCGTCGGTGATGCCCTCGATGCCGCCCTCGTGCAGGTCGAAGCAGCCGACCTCGTCGACGGGGCCGTAGCGGTTCTTGATCGCGCGGACCATGCGGAGCCGGGAGTGGCGGTCGCCCTCGAAGTGGAGCACGACGTCGACGAGGTGCTCCAGCGTCCGGGGACCGGCGATCGAGCCCTCCTTGGTGACGTGGCCGACCAGGACCGTGGACATGCCGCGCTCCTTGGCGAGCCTGACCAGGTTGCCGGCCACCTCCCTGACCTGGGTCACCCCGCCGGGCACGCCGGTCGCCTGCGCCGAGCCGATCGTCTGCACGGAGTCGACCACGAGCAGGCCCGGCTGGACCTTCTCGACGTGGGCGACCAGCGCGCTCAGGTCGGTCTCCGCCGCGAGGTAGAGGTCGTCGTGGATGGCGCCGATCCGGTCGGCCCTGACCCGGACCTGGGCCGCGGACTCCTCACCCGTGATGTAGAGCACGGTCTGCCCGCGGGCGATCTTGGAGGCCGCCTCCAGCAGGAGGGTGGACTTGCCGATGCCGGGCTCCCCGGCCAGCAGCACGACCGCCCCGGGGACCAGGCCGCCGCCGAGCACCCGGTCGAGCTCGGGCACGCCCGTGCTGCGCGCGTGCGCGACCTCGGCCTTGACCTGACCGATCGGGACGGCCGGGGCCGACACCGCGCCGGCGGAGGCCACGTGCACGCCGCCGCGGGCGGTCTCCTCCTCGACCGTGCCCCAGGCCTGGCACTCGCCGCAGCGCCCCACCCACTTGGCGGTCTGCCAACCGCACTCACCACAGCGATAGCCGACCTTCTTTGCCATGGCCGCACGCTACCGGCCCGGGCCGACAACTTTCACCCGGAGGCCCGGCCCGGTCAGATGTGGCCTTCGAGGTCGGCCAGGAGCATGCGCTTGGGCTTGGCGCCCCTGATCTGCCGGACGACCTCGCCGCCGACGTAGAGGTTGAGCGTCGGCAGGCCGAGCACGCCGTACCTGGCGGAGACCTCCGGGTGGTCGTCGGCGTTGATCTTGGCGATGGTGAGGCGGTCGCCGTACTCGGCCTCGATCTCCTCCAGCACCGGCGCGATCATCTTGCACGGCCCGCACCACTCGGCCCAGAAGTCCACCAGGACCGGCTTGTCGCTGCGCAGCACCTGCTCGTCGAAGTTCTCCGCGGTCAAAGTGATCATTTCTCTCCCTGCTTCCCTGTCGGACATCCCTGGCAGGAGCCGGCCAGCTGCGCGGCCACCTCGGCCCGCCGGACCAGCAGCGTGCGGATCTCCTCGTCGATCTCGGCCAGTTTCCGGCGGTAGACGGCCACGGACTCGGGACACGAGCCGCCCGTGGCGTTCCCGGCCCGCAGGCACGCCACGAACGGTTCGGCGTCCGCGAGCGTGAACCCCACGGTGAGCAGCGCGCGGATCTCGGCGACGAGCCGGAGGGCGTCCTCGTCGTACTCCCGGTACCCGTTGGCCGACCGCCGCGCGGTGATCAGACCCTGCTGCTCGTAGTAGCGCAGCGCTCTGGTGCTGACCCCCGCCCGTCGGGCGAGCTCTCCGATGCGCATCCGGCCCTCCTCCTCCGCGACCGTAATCCCTGACGCCGGTGTCAAGGTCAAGCGGCGGCGTTCTGTTCCGCGGCGGATGGGCGCGCGGGCGCCGGAGAGCCGCCTAAGATCGTTCGTTCACCCCGTGTTCACCATCCCCTCAGGAGGACGGCCGTGTACCGCGACATCGTCGAGTTCGCCCAGGGCACCCCCGCGTGGGTGCACGCCCTCGCCGAGACGGGCACGGACGCGGGGCTGCTCGTCTTCGCGCTGCTGTTCGTCCTGGCCTGGTGGCGGGCGCGGGGGAGGGACCCGCGGGACATGGCGCTGGTCCTGCTGGGCCCGGTGGCAGTGGTGGCCGTCTACCTGCTCAGCGAGATCGTCAAGGTGCTCGTCCGGGAGGAGCGGCCGTGCCGGGGGCTGGCGGCGACCATCGCGGCCTGCCCCGAGACGGGGGACTGGTCGTTCCCGAGCAACCACGCGGTGATCGCGGCGGCGGCGGCGGGCACGCTGGTCCTCGCCTGGCGCGGGCTGGCCGCCCTCGTGCTGCCGCTGGCGGTGCTGATGGCCTTCTCCCGGGTGTTCGTCGGCGTGCACTACCCGCACGACGTCGCGGCCGGGTTCCTGCTGGGGGTGGTGGCGGCACCGCTGCTCGTCCTGCTGCTGACGGGGGCGGTCACGCCGCTGGTGCGCCGGTGGAACCTCGTGCGGGCGGCGTGACGGAAACGCGCGCCCGCGGTCCGGCGGGCCCTGGCCTGGCCGGATCAGGGCGGATCAGGGCCGGTCAGGTCGGGGAGGGCTGGCCAGCGCCCGGTCAGCGTCCGGTCAGAAGTGCTTCCAGCGCAGCACGTTGGGATAGGCGATCTCCAGGCCGGGGGTCTCGGCAGCGGCCTGCGCGGCGACCTCGGGGGTGAACTCGATGCGCAGGACGGCCTCCAGGTCGGCCCGGCGCTCGAAGGCCATGCGCAGGTCGAGGGGCTGCGCCCGCCAGCCCTGGCGGGCCCAGAAGTCCGCCACGGCCTGCGGCGAGTAGGACGGGATGGACCGGCGGAACCAGCGGCCGAAGTCGCCGCGGGAGGCGTCGACGTCGATCACGAAGGCGGTGCCGCCGCGCCGTACCACGCGGGTGAGCTCGGCCAGGCCGGGCTCGCAGCCGGGGCCGAAGAAGTAGGCCCAGCGGGCGACGGCGACGTCCACGGAGGCGTCCGGGAGCGGCAGGGCCTGCGCGGTGCCGGTACGGACCTCCACGCCGGGCAGGGCCCGGCAGCGCCGCCGGGCGAGTTCGACGAGGTCGCCGTGGGGCTCGACGCCGATGACGCGCGCGGCCTCGGCGGACAGCGCGGGGAGGTGGTAGCCGGTGCCGCAGCCGACGTCGTGGACGGTCGCCCCGGCGAGCGGGCGGACGGCGGCCAGCGCGGCCGCGGCCCGGCCCTCGGGGTCGACCGCGCGGTTCTCCAGCTCGTAGACGTGCGGGGTGTTCCAGATGTTGGGGCTGGGGATGGCCCCCTTGACGAACCGCGGCATCCCTCCACCGTATCCGGGTGATCGATCGGTGTGATCCGGGCCGCACAGGGGTGGCTGGACGCCATTCGGCCCCGGACGCGCTTAGTCTGGCATTGTGGACGAGCGGGGCGACGGGCGCCGCGGCGTCCGCGACATGGACTCCGACCCCGAAGGCGAGAAGGCTCCGATGAGCGTCATCCGAGTGCCCAGCGCCAAGATCGCGCTGTCCACGGCGTCGGTGTATCCGGAGCGCACACCGGACGCCTTCGAGCTGGCCGCGCGCCTGGGATACGACGGCGTGGAGATCATGGTGGGCGCCGACCCCGTGAGCCAGGACATCGACGTCCTGGAACGGTTGTCGGACCACTACCAGCTGCCCATCCTCGCCATCCACGCGCCCTGCCTGCTGGTCACCCAGCGGGTGTGGGGCAAGGACCCGTGGGCCAAGCTCAAGCGGGCCCAGCGGGCCGCGGAGCGGGTGGGGGCGCAGACGGTCGTGGTGCACCCGCCGTTCCGCTGGCAGCGCGACTACGCGCGCGACTTCGAGGTCGGCCTGGCCCGGATGCGCGAGGAGACCGACGTGGTCTTCGCGGTGGAGAACATGTTCCCGCTGAAGGCGCGCGGCAACAAGGTCGTGCCCTACTCCCCGGACTGGAACCCCGTCGACCACGACTTCCCGCAGGTCACCCTGGACCTGTCGCACACGGCGGTGTCGGGCTCCGACGCCTGGGAGATGTTCACCAAGCTCGGCGACCGGCTGGCCCACCTGCACCTGGCCGACGGGGTCGGCATCCCCAACAAGGACGAGCACCTGGTCCCCGGGCGGGGCAACCAGCCGTGCGCGCCGATCCTGGAGCGGCTGGCGGTGAACGGCTTCGGCGGGCTGGTGGTGCTGGAGGTCAACACGCGCAAGGCGGCCAGCCGTACCGAGCGCGTCGACGACCTGGCCGAGGCGCTCGCCTTCGCCCGGCTGCACCTCGCGGCCTCGGCCAACGCGTGACGGTGGCGGACGGGCAGCGCCCGGGGCGCCGGCCGGGGCGCCGGCCGGGGTCGGCGGACACGCGGGGGGAGATCCTCGCGGCGGCGCGCAGGACGTTCGCCGAGAAGGGGTTCGACAAGGCCACGGTCCGGGGCATCGCCCGTGAGGCGGGGGTGGACCCGGCGCTGGTCCACCACTACTTCACCGGCAAGGAGGGCGTGTTCGTCGCGGCGATGGAGCTGCCCATCGTTCCGGACGAGGTGATCCCGCAGATCCTCGCCGGGCCGCGCGAGGAGATGGGCGAGCGGCTGGTCCGCTTCATCCTCACGGTGACCTCGGACGCGGAGGCGCGCCAGCCGCTGCTGGCGCTGGTGCGCACGGCGATGACCAACGAGAAGGCCGCCGGGATGATCCGGGAGTTCATGACGCGGGCCCTGCTGACGCGGGTCTCCGAGGCGCTGGACATCCCGCCGATCCGGATGGAGGCCGCGTTCGCGCAGCTGTTCGGGGTGGTCCTGGCCCGGCACGTGCTCCGGCTGGAGCCGCTGGCCTCGGCCGGCATCGAGGAGCTGGTGGCGCTGCTGGCCCCGACGATCCAGCGCTACCTGGCCGAGTCCCGCTGACCGGGGGGCTCCCGCAGACGTATAGAGCATTGTTCTAGAATGCGAATTGACCATATGGTGACCACGTTCACCGCGTTTCCCATTCCGGGTGGAAGTTACCCATGGGTAGGATTCGGGGCGACCTGTGGTCACTGTGGATGACCGGCGGTCATTCGCTGGCAGCCAACGCCGTCTGTGGGAGGACCCGTGCTCTGGGTAGCCATCATCGGGCTCGTCATGACAGTCGCCGCGCTCGCGCTTGCCGCGCGCCGCGTCCTGTTCCTGTACAAGCTCGCCGTCATCGGCCCGCCCGCGCCCGAGCGGATCGAATACGCCAGGAACAACGTCGGCGCGGAGGTCAAGGCCCAGCTGGTCGAGGTCTTCGGGCAGAAGAAGCTGCTCAAGTGGACGCCGTCGGGTGTCGCGCACTTCTTCGTCATGTGGGCGTTCTTCATCCTGCTGACCGTCTACATCGAGGCGTACGGCGCGATCATCCAGGGTGCGATCACGGGTGAGGCGGACTTCCACATCCCGATCATCGGCACCTGGCCGGTCCTCGGCTTCCTGCAGGACTTCATCGCGGTCGCCTGCCTCCTCGGCATCATCGCCTTCACGATCATCCGGATCAAGAACTCGCCGAAGAAGCTCGGCCGCGGCTCCCGCTTCTCGGGCTCGCACCTGAGCGGCGCGTGGATGGTCCTGTTCATGATCTTCAACATCATCTGGACGCTCTTCCTGGCCCGCGCCGCCGCGGTCGACACCGGCAACTTCCCCTACGAGTCCGGCGCGTTCGCCTCCGAGGCGCTGGCGAGCGTCCTGCCGACCAGCCACCTGCTGGAGCAGATCGCCCTGCTGCTGCACATCGGCTTCATGCTGGTGTTCCTGGTCATCGTGGTGAACTCCAAGCACCTGCACATCTTCACCGCGCCGCTGAACGTGATGTTCTCCCGCCGCCCGGACGCGATGGGCGCGGCGCAGGAGATGCGGATCGACGGCAAGGTCGTCGACTTCGAGGACGAGGACCTCGACGGCGACAGGCTGGGCCGCGGCAAGATCGAGGACACCACCTGGAAGGGCTTCCTCGACTTCTACACCTGCACCGAGTGCGGCCGCTGCCAGTCGCAGTGCCCGGCGTGGAACACCGACAAGCCGCTCTCCCCGAAGATGCTGATCATGGATCAGCGCGACCACGCCTTCGCGGTCGCGCCGTACCTGATGATGAGCGAGGAGCAGCGGGCGCACCAGGGGCAGGACGTGCTGGCGCTGCTGGAGAAGCCGCTGGTCGGCGAGGACGGCGTCATCCACCCGGACGTGCTGTGGTCCTGCACCAACTGCGGCGCCTGCGTCGAGCAGTGCCCGGTGGACATCGAGCACATCGACCACATCCTCGACATGCGCCGCTACCAGGTGATGGTGGAGTCGAACTTCCCGTCCGAGGCCGGCGTCATGGTCAAGAACCTGGAGAACAAGGGCAACCCGTGGGGGATGTCCGAGATGAAGCGGGCGGACTGGATCGAGGAGCTCGCCAATCTCGATGAGCCCGTCGAGGTCCAGCTGGTCGATGAAAAGCTGGGCGAAGATGTCGAATATTTGTTCTGGGTGGGGTGCGCGGGCGCGCTGGAGGACCGGGCCAAGAAGACCACCAAGGCGGTCGCCGAGCTGCTGCACATCGCGGGCGTGAAGTTCGCGGTGCTCGGCCCGATGGAGGCCTGCACCGGTGACCCGGCCCGCCGCCTGGGCATGGAGTTCCTCTTCAACATGCTGGCCCAGCAGAACATCGAGACGCTGAACGAGGCGGGCGTCAAGAAGATCGTGGCCACCTGCCCGCACTGCTTCAACACCCTCGCCAACGAGTATCCCCAGCTGGGCGGGACCTACGAGGTCGTGCACCACACCCAGCTGCTGGCCAAGCTGGTCGACGAGGGCAGGCTGGTCCCGGTCACCCCGATCGAGGAGAAGATCACCTACCACGACCCGTGCTTCCTCGGCCGCCACAACAAGGTCTACTCCCAGCCCCGCGACATCATGGCCAAGGTGCCCGGCGTCAAGACGCAGGAGATGCACCGCCACAAGGACCGCGGCTTCTGCTGCGGCGCCGGCGGCGCGCGGATGTGGATGGAGGAGCGGCTCGGCAAGCGCATCAACACCGAGCGCGTGGACGAGGCGCTGACCACCGACCCGGACACCATCTCCACCGCCTGCCCCTTCTGCCTCGTCATGCTGGGCGACTCGATCAACGAGAAGAAGAACTCCGGTGAGGCCAAGGAGACGCTGGAGGTCGTGGACGTCTCGCAGTTGCTGATCAAGTCCGTCAAGGGCGAGCCGGTCGAGGCGTCCTGATCGTCTTTTCCGGTCGCGGCCGGGCGCGGCCCGCTTTTTGCGGGCCGCGCCTGACTCGTTGTAAGGCCTTCTTGAAAAGGACAGTCGGCCCGAAACTTCTCCGTCTAGGGTTGTCCACATAACGGGAAAATCACGGTAACCTCAACGTCGCGTAGCTCATTCGACGGGGAGGGGGCCGGCGGTGCGTGCCGTCGTCACGGATGCCGAAGTCACCTTGGCCGACGTGCTCTCCCTCCGCCTGGCGATCGACGAACCCCTGGCCGAGGGCGCCGAGCTGGTCCTGCGCCACCGGGCCACCACCACCGAGCGCCGGGTCCCGCTGGGCGCCTCGGCCACGAAGGCGCGGGACGCGACGCTCGCCGTCTCCCTCGCCCCGCTGACGCTCACCCCCGGCCGCTGGGACGCCTACCTCGCCCAGGACGGCCCCCGGGCGCGGCTGCGCAGCGTCGACCCCGGCTTCTCCCTCGACCACCTCGACACCTACGCGCTGAGCCGCCGCTCGCTGGCCTACCGGGCCTACCGGACCCAGGGCGGCTTCCTCGCCTTGAAGATCGACAAAGTGGAGCCGCTCGCCGAGGTCCGCGCGGTCTGGTTCCGGGAGGGCCGCTTCGAGGTCACCGGGCTGCTGGCCTTCACCGGGCTCGACGACGACGAGTCCCGGCACGAGGCGCGGCTGGCGCTGCGCCGCGGCGAGCCCGAGGCCGAGCTCTCCGTCGCCGCCACGGTCCAGGGCGTGCGCTTCCACGCCGCGCTCTCCCTGTGCGACGTGGTCGACGCCGCGCCCGAGCGACCGGGCGTCTGGGAGCCCGTGCTGGAGGTCGACGGCTTGCCCGGCCCGCTCCGCCTGGGCTCGCGCCTCGACGACGTGGACGGCAAGCGCCGCCGCCTGCACTACCCGGCCGCCCGGATCGACGGGGTGCCGATCAGGCCCTGCTACACCGCCGACGACGAGCTCAGGATCGAGGTGGGTGGGTGAGGATCTGCCTGCTCGTCCCCTCGGTGTACGGCATGCGCGGCGACGTCCGCTCCGTCGTCAACCTCGCGGGCGAGCTGGCGGAGCGCCACGACGTGGAGATCGTCAGCGTCCGCCGCCACCGGGAACGGCCGTTCTTCCCGGTCGGGTCCCGGGTGCGGCTCTCCTGGGTGGTCGACGCCAGGCCCGGCGTGCGCCACCTGCTCCCGGCCGAGCGGATGCGCACCGAGGTGGCCCTGTGGCGGCGGCTGCGCGGGCTCCGGGCGGACGTGCTGATCACCACCGGCCGGGGCTGGGCGTGCAGGCGGCCCGGCACGCCCCGCGCGGGATCGTGCGGATCGCCCGGGAGTGGGGCCGCCCGCCGGTGCCGGGACCGATCAGGAGGTTCTATCCGCGCCTGGACGCGGTCGTCGCCGCCACCGAGACCGGTCGCGAGGAGTGGGGCCGACTGCTGGGCGGCGGAGGCGCCGAGGGTCCAGGGGGAGCCGGGGGAGCCGGGGGTACGGCGGTCCGGATGATCCCGGACGCGCTGCCCGCCGGGCCCTGGCCGCGTTCCCGGATGGACAACCGCATCGTCGCCGCCGGCGGGCGCTGGGTGCCGGTGAAGGCCTACGACCGGCTGATCCGCGCCTTCGCCCTCATCGCGGGCAGCCGTCCCGACTGGCGGCTGAGGCTGTACGGCGGAGGCCCCGAGGAGTGGCGGCTGAGGGCCCTGGTCGCCGAGCTGCACCTGCACAACCACGTCTACTTCATGGGCACCACCCCCGACCTGGGGGGCGAGTTCGCCAAGGCGTCGATCGTGGCGGTGACGTCGCGGGCCGAGGCGCTCGGGATGACCGTGATCGAGGCGATGGCCAGCGGGGTCCCGGTGATCGGCTTCGACAGCGCGCGGGGGCCGGGGGAGTTCGTGGCGGACGGGCGGAGCGGGGTCCTGGTCCGCGAGGGAGAGGGCGAGATCGAGGCGTACGCCGCGGCGCTGCTCGGGCTCATCGACGACGAGCGCAGGCGCCGGGAGCTCGCCGCGGGCGCGCTCGACGCCGCGGCCGCCCACGGGGCGCCCGTGGTGGCCGAGCGGTGGGAGAAACTGATCGCCGAGACCTCCGGCTGCTCCTGACCCGGGTACCGTTGGGTCATGCATGGGTACAGCGGAGACAAGCAGGCCTATCTCACCCGGTTGCGGCGCATCGAGGGGCAGATCAGGGGTCTGCAGCGGATGGTCGAAGAGGACTCCTACTGCATCGACGTGCTGACGCAGGTCTCGGCCGCGACCCGGGCGCTGCAGGCCGTGGCGCTGGGACTGCTGGAGGACCACATCGGCCACTGCGTCGCCGAGGCCATCGGCACGGGGGGCCCGGAGGCGGAGGAGAAGGTCAAGGAGGCCTCCGCGGCGATCGCCCGGCTGGTGCGCTCCTGACTAGTCATCGGACCGTTCCGCACCGTCCTTCCGGGCCACGTCCCGGACCCCCTGCGGAGGGGGCCCGGGACGAGGACCGGACGGGTTCACCGTGTCTTGCCGTGGCTTCAGCAGATCTCAGCAGATCGCCGAAGCGCTCAATCCGAGCGCGTTGTCGAGCTCGGCCAAGGTGAGCGGCCGTTCGCTGTCAGCGACGGCGGTGAGCACCTCGGCATAGAGCGCGATCTCGTCCAACGCGACACGGTCGTGGACCCTGAGGTCCAGGTCGTCGTGCCCCACCGCGTCGTCCTTCCTTCCGCAGCCCACACCCACTCCGAGGGTACGGCGGGCGGTCTTTCGTGCCCATGGCCCATCGGGGCCATTCCCTCCGCTACCGGTCCGTACCCCGAAGGATCATTTCCCGATTGCGAGATCACGATTCAGCTAATTGTGAGGCGCGGCAGGGGTGATAGGGGTATAGGGGAAGTAAGGGTGAAATAACGATATTAGTAGTTTAAATCTACCGAAGTACATCAAAAGTGACGCAGGTGCGGATACGGCCCCGAGGCACCGGGGAACGGATCGTCCCGTTCGTGCGTCAGCCGGTGCACCAGCGCCGAGGCCGTCGCGAACCCCCGCTCCGGCACCTCGGTCCCCGAGAGCCGGCACCAGGCGAGCCCGGTGGCGTAGGCCGAGCCCAGCAGCGCCGCGGCCGAGGCGCGGTCCGGCGGGTGCAGCGCCGAGGGCAGCGCGGAGGCCGACGGGAAGTCCGGGACGCCGCCCGTTCGCGGCCAGCACCCCCGCAGCGGGTGCGCGGGGTCGGTGAGCACGACGTGCAGGATGTGGCGGAGCTCGGGATCCAGCCACGGGTAGAGCCGGTCGGCGGCCCGGGGCGCGTGGGCCGACAGGTCGGCGGCGAGCAGCGAGGCCGCCACCGCCCGGGGGTCGGCCCCCTTGCGGGCGATGAACCCCAGCTCCCGCACCAGGTCGTAGAGGGAGTGCTGGAAGTGGTCGCCGGGCGAGGACTCGGCCGGCGTGACGTGGGGCGGGCAGCGCGACAGCCACACGTGCCGCACCTCGTCGTCGCCGTGGTGGGCCGCGGCGGCGTCCTGGCCGCTCCGGTGCAGGACCGGGGCGACCATCGCCAGCAGCGCGGAGGCCCGGGGACGGAAGCGGGGGTCGGTCCGGACGGCCTCGGCGGTGGCGGCCATCAGCGCCACCAGCCGGCGGCCGCCTCGGGGTGCCCGCCCGGACGCGCTCGCCGTACAGGGCGGCCAGGTCGCCGAGCGAGGCGGGCGGCAGCCAGCGGACCCACTCGTCGCCGGGGAGCGGGCGGGCCAGGAACTCCCCGAACATCGACAGCAGCACCTCGTTGCCGTCGAAGGCCGGGGCGTAGGCGCACCACATGAGCGTGCCCCAGACAGCCGCCACCGGACTGGCGACCTCGGCCGCGAACAGCTCGGCGAACGGGCCGTGCAGCGGGAAGTCCTCCGGGCGCCTGCCCCGCTGGGCGGCCAGCAGGTCGCGGACCCGCTCGGTGATCTCGAACGGCACGTCCGGCCCGACGAAGCCCTGCACCGACCCCCGGTCGGCGGTGAAGTCCGGGCGGCCGGGATCAGCTGGGGCGGGACCGCCGAGGCGACCTGGACGACCCGGGCCCCGCCCCGCAGCAGCGGGTCGGCGGGCGGGTGCGACAGGTGCCAGCGGCCGTCCACCGGGTCCTGCCGGTACCACCGGGCGTGCGCGCCGAACCGCCACAGGCCGCCGTCCGGCGTGGCCAGCGTGCGCAGCGCGACGGCCTGGGCGCGCGCGGGGAACGGGAGCGCCGGCCACCGGGGGTCGGTGACCATGGTGCGCACGTCGCCCTCGATGGCGTCGAAACCGTCCCACTGCCGCACGGCGTCATGCTACCGACCGCGTCACCGGCCGTCCGGGTGCACCGGCAGGACGGTGGCGGCGCGGTGGCGCGCGGCCTTGGCCATGTAGTTGTCGGGGGTGCGGGCGAAGGAGGCGCGGTCGTCGTCGGTGAGCTCCCGGACGATCCTGCCCGGGACGCCCGCCACCAGCACGCCGGCCGGGATCTTCTTGCCGGGGCCGACGAGGGCGCCCGCCGCCACCAGCGAGCCCGCGCCGATCCGCGCCCCGCCCAGCACGATCGCGCCGATCCCGACGAGCGCCCCGGTCTCGACGTACGCGCCGTGGACCATGGCCTTGTGACCGAGGCTCACCCTCGGCTCCAGTACGGCGGGCTCGCCCGGGTCGGCGTGCAGGCAGCACAGGTCCTGGACGTTGCACTCCTCGCCGACCTCGACGGCCTCGTCGTCGCCGCGCAGGACGGAGCCGTACCAGACACTGGCCGCGCGGCCGAGCCGTACCCGGCCGACGACCACCGCGCCGGGGGCGACGTAGGCGTCCGGGTGGATCTCCGGGGCGGCGTCCCCGTCGAGGGCCGCGATGTGAGGGACGAGGTGAGGAACGCGGTTCATGGGGACGATGGTACGAGGGGCGCGCTGTCCGATATTTCCGCAAGGAGGTCGGGCGTTCCGGTTGCGGACTAGGGTGGTTGGCACCAGAGTCGTCTTCTGACGTCTCCTTTTCCACCACACGACCTCCACGGGCAGTGCGATGACGAACCAGCACGAGAGCTTTCCCGACCTGATGCATGAGGACTCGTTCGAGGTCGTCATGCGTGGTTACAGCCGCCGCCAGGTGCACGACTACATGATCCGGACGCGCAACCAGATCCGCGATCTGGAAGAGCGGGTCGCGCGGGCGATCGACCAGGCGGAGCAGAGCAGGCTGGAGCTGGCCGACGCCCGGCGCAGGCTCTCCGACGCGCCCCAGGACTACGACGAGCTCGGGCAGCGGCTCAGCCAGATCCTGAAGCTGGGGGAGGAGGAGGCGGCGGCCAAGCGCGAGGTCGCCGACGCCGAGGCGAACCGGCTCCGCGACGAGGCCGCGGCCGAGGCCGAGCGGCTGGTCGGCTCCGCCCGCGAGCGGGCCGAGGGCATCCTCAGCGCCGCGCAGCAGGAGGCCGAGCGCCGGGTGACCGAGGCCACCGCCACCGCCGAGCAGCTGCTCTCCCAGGCGGGCGGCGATGCCGAGGAGACGCTGGGCGCGGCGCGCGCGGAGGCGGAGGAGACCCTGACCCGGGCCAGGAGCGAGGCGGAGCGCGCGATCGGCTCCGCCCGCCACGAGGCCGAGCGCATGCTGGAGGGCGCCCGCGCGGAGGCGGAGGAGACCCTGACCCGGGCCAGGAGCGAGGCGGAGTCGACGGTGTCCTCGGCCAACGCCGAGGCCCATGCCACGCTGAGCTCCGCCCAGCAGCGCGCCGCGGTCCTGGACGAGAGCACGGGCCGCAGGGTCGCCTACCTCACCGACACGCACCGCGAGGTCATGCGCCGCCTCAACGAGATGGGCACGGTCCTCGGCGACCTGCTCCACCGGGAGAACAGCGCCGGCCCGCTCATCGACGAGACGGCGGTCCTCCCCCCGGCGGCCGCCGCCGCGCAGCCCCTGCCGGTTCCCGGTGTGCTCGTCGCCTCCGCCTCCGCCCCGTCACGGCATGGGCGTGGGGACGAGGCGCCGGGTACCGGTCCCGAGACCGGCGCGAGGGCCGGCTCCGGGATCGGGGCCGAGACCGAGGCCGGTGTCGAGCCCAGCACTGATTCCGGCACTGATTCCGGCACTGAGCCCGGCACTGATTCCGGCACTGAGCCCGGCACTGATTCCGGCCACGAGATCGACGTCGAGGCCGTCCGGGTGATCGTCGAGGACGAGGACCGGCAGGGCTCCGCCGAGGAGTACCGCGTCGTGGTCGCCGACGACACCGTCCTCGGCATCGGCCCGGCGCGCGGCGGCGACGGGGAGCTGGCCACCCGCAAGTGAGGGTGCTTCCCGCTGACGAGCGCGTCGGCGGGGCGGCGCCGCCCGCCCGTGGGATGCGGAACGGCCCGGGCGGGCCGGATCGGCGCGCCGCTGCGGGCAGTCCAGGTGACCCGAGAGGTCAGGGCGGCCCGGGTGGTTCGGCCGGTTCGAGTGGTTCGAGCGGAAGCCCCCGCCCCCGATAGGGTCGGGGGCTTCCGCGATCTTGGGGCCCGGCGCCGGAGCCGCGGGCACTCCGCCGACCGCGGCACCGGGCGGCTCTCCGACGGAGCTTCGCAGGACGGTCCCGCCGGCGCTTCACAGGACGGTCCCGCCGGAACGCTCCTCCTGGTCGCGTAAGCGCCGGCGCAGTCCTTCAGCGTCGTCCGCGTCGACGGTCATCGCGCAGCCCGCCTCGCGCTGGGTGGAGCTCAGCGGGTGGTGGCGGGTGGCCCACCACCGACCCGCGTCGCTCCGCCAGATCGTCCAGTCGGGAAACTCCCGGGCCATCTCCGCCAGATGCCGGTCGAAAGACATCCACGCACCTTCCCCGCGCCCAGGACCGCTGTGACGTTCCATCTCCGACGGTGCGACACCTCTCTAGAGAAATCAATGATCGCAAGGGTCAGGTCAACCTACCGGTTGACGGATGGCCTTGATCTATGCGTCGAAGTCGTACTGGAGTACATATGAGGCGGCGTCCAGGACCATCTCGTTGACCTCGACGGGCACGCCGGCCGAGGTGTAGGCGGTCCGCATGATCGCGATGACCGGGGTGCCCGCCGGGAGGTCGAGCTGGACGGTCTCGTGCGGGTGTGGCATCCGGGCCCGCACCTCCTCGGTGAAGTGGGCCGGAGCGTGGCCGAGGTCGCCCAGGCGTGCGTAGACGCCGCCGGGGCCGGTGTCCTCGGCGACGATCGCGGTGCCCTCCACCAGGCCGGCGGGGAAGTAGGAGACCGAGAGCTGGACCGGCCGCCCGTCGACCGAGTAGCGACGCCGCCGCACCCAGACCTCGGGTCCGCCCAGCACGCGGGCGACGTCCTCCTCCGCCGTCTCCCTGTCGAGCTGCACCTCGTCCACGGTGTACGGCCGGCCTCTGGTGTCGGAGTCCCAGATGGCCTGGCCCTGTCCCCAGTGCTCGCGGGAGAGCCGCCGGGAGCCGTGCCGCCTGATGGGCCGGAACTGCCGGACGTAGACCCCCGAGCCGCGCTTGGGCACGGCCAGTCCTTCGTTGATGAGCACCGAGAGCGCCTGCCTGGCGGTCGCACGGGCGATGCCGTACTGCGCCATGAGGGCGTTCTCGCCCGGAAGCCGATCCCCGTCACGGAGCTCGCCGGACAGGATCGCTTCGCGGAGCCCGTCGGCGATGCGCCGATAGATCGGGGTCTCGGGAGGTACCGGGGATTGCTGCACGTTTGATCACCCTCTGTCACCAACCGGGTTTGGCGTCTCCAGAGAACTTGCCCCGCCTTGTCCACGATCGCACAGATACAGAGGTTGGTACCGGGATTCTTTTGAGTGGATCGTGCCTGTGTGGTGATTCCCGGGGGTTTTCTTCGTCCGTTTCGGTGGAACGGTCCTGACCGCTATCGGCGGGCCCGTCACCTGCGGGTGGCGAGCGCGGCGAGCAGGGCTCCCGCGGTGGTGTCGAGGAGGACGTCGTCCACGGAGCCGTCCCGGCCGTGCGGCCCGTCAGGTCAGGGGAAGGTGGCTCCGGAGGAAGGCCGTCGCGTGCGCCCAGGCGGCCCGGGCGGCCTCCGGATGGTGGAACTGCGGCGCCTCGTGGTTGTGGAAGGCGTGACCGGCCTCCTCCGCGATGTACATCTCGACGTTGGGGCGCCCGGCGGCGGCCTTCTCCACCTTGGCGACCTGGTCGCGCGGGATGTAGGGGTCGGAGCCGCCGAAGACGAGCAGCGTCGGGCAGGAGATCTTCTCCACCAGGCCGACCGCGTCGGGCACGCCGGAGCCGTAGAACGAGAGCAGCGCGTCCATCTCCACCGAGGCGGCCAGGACGTAGGCGATCGAGCCGCCCAGGCAGAACCCGAGCGCCCCGTTGCGGCCCGCGGTCTCCGGCAGCGCTCGCAGGTGGGCCAGGGCCATGGCCGCGTCGGAGACGGCGTGCGTGAAGTCGAGGCGCGAGGCCACCTCCATGGAGGCCATCGTCCCGGCCTCGGTGTGCTCGGCCTCCCAGTGCGGTTCGATCCGCCAGAACAGGTCGGGCGCCCCGACGACGTAGCCCAGCGCGGCCAGGTCCTCGGCGACCTTGCGGATGTACGGCCCGACCCCGAAGATCTCCTGGACCAGCAGGACGGCGGGGCCGCCGCCGCTCGCCGGGAGCCACAGGTGCAGATCGAACGAGCCGTCGGCGACGGTGACCGTCTCGGTCCGAGCTTCCACGGAGCCCTCCTGGGTCTTCGTTCTCCTGACGACCAGCCTAGGACAGCGGAGCGGCCGTCCCCGGCATCCGTTCCCCGTCACCGGGTGATACGCGTGAGACACGGGTAAATGTGAGGATTCATCTCGCGTGAACCGTGGTCCACCGGTGGCGGTTCACCGACGACGCCCTGCCGACGATGTCCCGCCGACGATGTCCCGCCCACGACGTCCCGCCCACGACCACCCGGAGTGCCCCGATGGCCGAGCTCACCCACCGGCGGCGCATGGGCGTGCTGGCGATCTGCTGCATGAGCCTGCTGCTGGTGAGCCTCGACACCACCATCCTCAACGTCGCCCTGCCGGCCATCCGCCGGGAGTTCGACGCCTCGGTCTCCGGCCTGCAGTGGACGATCGACGCCTACGTGCTGGTCCTGGCCTCGCTGCTGATGCTCTCGGGCTCGACCGCCGACCGGATCGGCCGGCGCCGGGTCTTCCAGGCCGGGCTCGTGCTGTTCACCGCGGGCTCGGTGCTGTGCAGCCTCGCGCCGAGCCTGGGGTGGCTGGTGGCCTTCCGCACGGTGCAGGCGGTCGGCGGGTCGATGCTCAACCCGGTGGCGATGTCGATCATCACCAACACCTTCACCGACCCCCGCGAGCGCGCCCGCGCGATCGGCTTCTGGGGCGGTGTGATCGGCATCAGCATGGCCGCCGGACCGCTGATCGGCGGCCTGCTCGTGGAGACGGCCGGCTGGCGGCTGGTCTTCCTGATCAACCTGCCGGTGGGGCTGGCCGCCCTGGTCCTCACCGCGTTGTTCGTCCCGGAGTCCAGGGCCGCCCGGGCGCGGCGGATCGACCCCGTCGGGCAGCTCCTGGTGATCCTGGCGCTCGGGCCGCTCACCTTCGGGATCATCGAGGCCCCGGTCCTGGGCTGGACCTCGCCGGTGATCGTCGCCTGCCTCGCGGTGGCGCTCTGCGCGCTGGCCGTGCTCCCGGCCTACGAGCGGCGCCGGGACGATCCGCTCATCGACCCGCGGTTCTTCCGGAGCGCGCCGTTCGCCGGGGCGGCGGCCATCGCGGTGTGCGGGTTCGCCGCGCTCGGCGGCTTCCTGTTCGTCAACACCCTCTACCTGCAGGACGTGCGGGGCATGACCGCCCTGCACGCCGGGCTGTACCTGCTGCCGATGGCGGCCATGATGCTCCTGACGGCCCCGCTCTCGGGGCGGCTGGTGGCCGCCCGCGGGCCGCGCCGCCGCTGCCGTG
>NZ_CDRNDK010000047.1:0-25883 GCF_977012225.1 Planomonospora algeriensis
GCCGGGCAGCAGCCAGAAGGCGAAGGCCCGGCCGTGGAAGGCCAGCAGCGCCGCGAGCGCCGCCGCGCCCGCGAGGACCGCCGGGGTGACCGCCGGACCGACCGCCGGGGTGTCCGACGGGCCGGTCGCCAGGGCGGCCAGGGCCGCGCCCCAGGAGAGGGCGAGCCCCCAGGAGCCCAGGCAGATCATCCGGTCCCACCCGCGCGCCAGGCGAGGCCGTCCGTCCTGCGGCGGAACCAGAGCCCCGCGTCGCGCACGATCCAGGAGACCAGCAGGCAGACCACCATCGGGTAGAGGCCGAACAGCACCTCGCCCTCGAGCCGCGGGTACACGCCGAAGAGCACGCCGGCCACGGCCACCAGCCACACCTCGCCCGCCAGGACGAACGGCGCCGCCGCGGCGACGATCCGGTCCCGGCCCTCCTGGGTGCGGCCGAGGACGGGCAGCAGCATGCCGAGGCCGATGTTCGCGCCCTCCAGGGCGAAGTAGCCGATCAGCAGGACGGCGAAGAGCACGGACCAGAGGATGTCCATCGGTGCCTCCTTACAGGCTCAGTGCGGGGGTGCGCTCGGGCGGCGGGAGCGGGGCGGCGCCCAGGGTGGCGGCGGCGGGGCCGCGGCGCACCAGACGGGCGATGAGCAGGTAGTCGACGACCGCGAGCAGGCCGAGCACGCCGGTGAAGGCCACCAGGGACGTGGTGATCATCGCCGGGGTGAGGCCGGGGGACATCGCGTCGGCGACGGTGAGCCTGCCGTACACCAGCCAGGGCTGGCGGCCGGCCTCGCGGGCGAGCCAGCCGAGGATCGCGGCCAGGAACGGCAGCGGGGTGATCAGCATCACGATCGGGTGCGCCCACCGCCAGCGCGGCAGCCAGCGGATGACGGGCAGCAGCACGAACAGCACGACGAGCTGGAGCAGGTAGCCGATCAGGATCATGAATCCGAGGCCGAGGCCGGCCAGGGGACTGTCGAACTTGCCCGGCTGGAACTCTCCGATCGGACCGAACTGTGCGTAGCCGAAGCCGACCGCGAGTACGGTGCCGAGCGCGGCGACGGCCACGCCCAGCCGGAGGGACTTGGTGAAGAACTCCTGCTCGGAAGTCCTGCGGAACAGCTGGTAGGCGCTGGCTCCCATGATCACGGATCCGCCGGTGAGCAGGGCCGCGCCGATCACGTGGGGCAGGGCCATGGCGAGCATGGGGTTGGTCAGCACCGCGCCGAAGTCCTCGACCACCAGCCTGCCGCCCCGCTCCACCGCCCCGGCGGGATTCTGCAGGAACGCGTTGGCCGCCATGATCCAGAACGCCGAGACGTAGGCGGTCAGCGCGACCATCCAGATGCACGCCAGGTGGAGGCGGCGGGGCATCCGGTGCCAGCCGAAGACCCACAGTCCGAGGAACGTGGACTCCAGGAAGAAGGCGACGAGCGTCTCGATCGCCAGCGGCGCGCCGAAGACGTCGCCGGCGTAGTGCGACAGCCCGCTCCAGCTCAGGCCGAACTGGAACTCCATCACCAGGCCGGTGACGATGCCGAGCGCATAGTTGATCAAGTAGATCTGGCCCCAGAAGCGGGTCATCCGCTCGTGGACCGGCTTGCCGCCGAAGGTCCAGAGGGTCTGCATGACCGCCACGAGGGGGGCCAGGCCCAGCGTCAGCACGACGAACAGGAAGTGCAGACTCCCCGTCGCCGCGAACTGCGTCCGGGCCAGGTCGAGTACGTCCACGGCGCCGCCTCCATCACATGTCTGTCTACCTATAGGCACTCTACATGTAGAGAGCCTACATGTAGGTTGCCTATGCGAGAGGTAAGGTGATGGACGTGAACACCGACGCGCTCCGCGGGCACATGGACGCCCTGCTGCTCTCCGTCCTGGAGCACGAGCCCCTGCACGGATACGCGATCATCGAGGCGCTGCAGGCCCGCAGCGGCGGCGCGCTCAGCGTGCCGACGGGCACGGTCTATCCGGCGCTGCGCAGGCTGGAGCAGGCGGGATACCTGGCCAGCGAGTGGGCCACGGTGGGCGGGCGCAAGCGGCGCACCTACCGGCTGACCTCGGCGGGCCGTACGGCCCTGGCCGGAGAACGCTCGGCCTGGCGGGAGTTCGCCGGCGTCATCGGCAGCGTGCTGGAGCCCCGCGCCACGAAGTGAGCGCGGGCGGGCGCCGGACCGCCGCCGGGCGCGCTCTCAGCCGGAGGGGACGCGGCGGGCGTCCGCTCCTGCGTCACCCGGCCGAGGTCCGCCGCCGGGTGAGGGAGAGGCAACGGGTCGCGCAGTAGAGCTGCAGGCCCCAGAACCCGTAGCTCACCGCCGAGGCGGCGAGACCGGGCGGATAACCGGAGAAGCCCGCCGGTCCGTTCGAGCCGTACATCAGGGCTCCGCACAGGACGAGCATGACCGGCATCATGGCCCAGACGAACAGCGCCAGCGCCCGGGCGACCAGTTGGGGCCGCCGGATCCTGCGCCGCCCCCGGCCGAGCGCGAGCAGGGCCAGCGCGCCGAGCATCCCGATGACCATCTGCGTGACGTCCACGGCGCGGGCCACCGGCACGAACCAGCCGGGCCAGGCGTCATGGGCGGCCGGAGCCGCCGGGAACAGCTTCCAGATCGCCGTCCACATGACCGCGGTGAGCGGCACGGCGAGGAAGAGCAGGGCGGCCAGTCTCCGGCCCGCGGCGACGGACAACTCCTCCTGGTAACCCGGGGCGATCTCGCGGACGGCGCCGAACTCCTCGACCGCGGCCCGCTCGGCCTCGGCCCGCTCCAGGCCGTCGCCCTCCAGGGCCTCCGCGGCGTCGAGCAGGCTGTCGCGGGCCTCGGCGACCAGGTCGAGCCTGAGCCCTCGCGGCCCGCGGAGCGTACGGCCGAGCTCTGCGACATAGTCGTCGATGACTCCGGCGTCCACCCTGTTCTCCCTGCTCGCGTGGTCTCCCGTCCACGGGTGCCCGGCGCCCATCATGGTCGCTGCCCGGTGCCCGCACATCAGGGAGGACCCTGATCTGTCCCCGGATCCAGACCAAGGGCAGCCAGTGTTGCCATGGACCGATCGACACGTTCTGCCAACATTTTTCCATTTCACTATTCGTCCACCTATAGAGGGACGTTAAGGAATCAAAAGACCTCTACGCTCCTGCCCATGCGTGCTTTATCCCGGGCGTTCGCCGCCCTCGCGGCCGTAGGCGTCACCGCCGCCGGCGTCGCCACTCTCACCACGACCCCGGCCCTGGCCGCGCCGGGCGCCGTCGTCATCAGCCAGGTTTACGGCGGCGGCGGCAACAGCGGCGCGCCGTTCGCCAACGACTTCGTCGAGCTGTTCAACCGCAGCGCGGCGCCCGTCTCCCTGGACGGCTGGTCCGTCCAGTACGGCAGCGCCACCGGCACCGGCACCTTCGGTTCCAACCTGGTGGCCCTGTCCGGCACGCTCGAGCCCGGCCGGTACCACCTGCTCCAGCTCGCCGGAGGCGCGACCGGCGCCGCGCTGCCCGCCCCCGACGGCACCGGGACCGTCAACCTGAGCGGCAGCGCGGGCAAGGTCGTCCTGGCCCGCTCGGCCGAGGGCCTGGCCTGCAACGGCGGTTCGGTGCCCTGCACCCCCGAGCAGACGGCGCTCATCGCCGACCTCGTCGGCTACGGCACCGCCAACTACTCCGAGGGCGCCCCGGCCCCCGCCCTGTCCAACGGCACGGCCGGGCTCCGCAAGGACCACGGCTGCACCGACACCGACGTCAACGTCGCCGACATCGAGGCCGCCGCCCCCGCGCCGCGCAACCGGACCACCGCCCCGGCCCCCTGCGGCGACGCGGAGCCCACGCCCACCCCGACCGCGACTCCGACGGTGACGCCGACCGTCACACCGTCCCCGACGCCGACGACCGCGCCGTGCGAGACCCCCGCCACCCACCAGATCGCCCAGGTGCAGGGGAGCGGCGACGCGAGCCCGCTCGCCGGCCAGACGGTCCGGGTCGAGGGCGTGGTGACCGCGGACTTCCAGGAGCCGAACCAGCTCAGCGGATTCTTCGTGCAGGACCCGACCCCGGACGCCGATCCGGCCACCTCCGAGGGCCTGTTCGCCTTCGCCCGCTCGTCCTTCAAGGACGTCAAGGTCGGTGACCGCGTCCTGGTCACCGGCAGGGCCGTGGAGTTCAACGGCTGGACCGAGCTGTCGCCGGTCACCGCCGTGGACGTCTGCGGCACCGGCACGATCACCCCCGTGAAGCAGAGCCTGCCGCGCCCCGAGGGCGCCACCTTCGAGCGGGTCGAGAACATGCTCGTCACCTTCCCCGAGCCGCTCACCGTCAGCGACCACTACAACCTGGCCCGCTACGGCGAGATCAACCTCTCCTCCGAGGGCCGGATCTACCAGCCGACCGACCGGCCGGGCGTGAGCGCCGCGCTGAACGCGCGCCGCACCCTGCTCGTGGACGACGGCTCCGGCGCGGAGAACCCGCCGGTCGTGCCGTACACCGACCCGCGCGCGGTCCGGCTCGGTGACACCACGCTCGGCGTCACCGGCGTGATGGGCTACGGCTTCGGCAAGTACCGTCTCCAGCCGACCAAGCCGGCCGGCTTCCTGCGCACCAACCCGCGCCTGCCCAAGCCGTTCCCGGTGGTCGGGAACGTCAAGGTGGCCAGCTTCAACACCCTCAACTGGTTCACCACCCTGGGCTCGCGCGGCGCGAACACCGCCGAGGAGCAGCAGCGGCAGCTGGCCAAGCTGGTCGCGGCGCTGAAGGGCATGGACGCCGACGTCGTCGGCCTCATGGAGGTCGAGAACAACGGCCAGACCGCCGTCCAGGCACTGGTCGACGCGCTCAACGCCCAGGTCGGCGCGGGCACCTACGCGGCACTGACCCACCCCTACCCGGGCACCGACGTGATCCACGTGGCGATGATCTACAAGCCGGCCAAGGTCCGGCCGGTCGGCGCGGCGCAGTCCTCGACCGACCCGGTCTTCCGGCGGCCCCCGCTGATCCAGACCTTCCGCCGTCCCCAGGGCGGCCAGTCGTTCACCGTCCTGGTCAACCACTTCAAGTCCAAGGGCTGCGACGGCGCCACCGGCGCCGACGCCGACGCCGGTGACGGGCAGAGCTGCTACAACGGCGAGCGCGTCCGCCAGGCCCAGGCCACGCTGGGCCTGATCGACAGCCTGGACCTGCCCGGCCCGCTGGTCCTGGGCGACCTCAACGCCTACGGCGAGGAGGACCCGATCGACGCGCTCGAGGCCGGCGGCCTGACCAGCGTGACCAAGAGGTTCGTCCCCGCCCCGCTGCGCTACAGCTACCTGTTCGAGGGCCAGGTCGGCGAGCTCGACCACGCGCTGGTCGGCAGGGACCTGCTCAAGCGGGTCACCGGCGCGACGATCTGGCACATCAACTCCGACGAGGCCAGGGCGCTCGACTACAACATGGAGTACAACCCGCCGGGCCTCTACCGGCCCGACGCGTTCCGCTCCTCCGACCACGACCCCGTGGTCATCGGTCTGACCCTGCCGGGCGGCAGGCGCTGACCCGACGCCTGCCGGCGTCATCGAGAGGGCCCGTCCCGCGCCGTACCGGCGGGGCGGGCCCTCCGCGCTCCCGGTGATCCCCGGGCGCCCGGAGGCCCGTCACCGTACCGGAGGCCCGTCACCGGCCCGCCGGTACGGCGCGGGCCTCCGGGCCCGGCCGGAAACCGGGTTCCCTCTGCCCAGAGCGGATCCGCCCCAGGCGGATCGCGTCGACGCCGGTCCGGACCGCCTCGCATGATGGGCGCATGAGCGGAGAATCGAATCTTCCACTGTTCGACGCGCGGGTGCGGCGCGAACTCTACGACCAGCGCGTCCTCGTCCTCGACGGCCCTCTCGACGACGACAACGGGACACTGCTGGCCACGCAGCTGATGGCACTCGCCGCGCATGACGCGTCGGCGGACATCGCATTGTGGATCCACTCGCCGGGCGGGTCGGTCCCCTCGATGCTCGCGATCCGCGACATCATCCGGCTCATTCCCTGCGACGTATCGACCCTCGTGCTGGGCATCGCCTACAGCGCCGGGCAGTTCCTGCTGTCATCGGGGGCCCGCGGGAAGCGCCGGGCCCTGCCGCACGCACGTGTCCTGATGCACCAGGGTTCGGCGGGGATCGGCGGCACCGCGGTCGACATCGAACTGCAGGCCGGCGACCTCCGGCACACTCGCGACACGGTGCTCGGTCTCATCGCCGAGGACACGGGGCAGCCCGTCGAGCGCATATTCGAGGATTCGCTGCACGATCGCTGGTACACCGCGCAAGAGGCCCTGGACTACGGCTTCGTGGACGCGATCGTGCGGGATTTCGACGAAATCGCGCCGCGCAACCGACCGCGGCTCGGATTCGACGTCACCGAAGGGGCCGTCCGGTGACCACGTACACGATTCCGAACGTCATCACCCACAATTCCCGCGGCGAGCGGATCATGGATGTCTACTCGCACCTGCTCACCGAGCGGATCATCTACCTGGGGACCGCGATCGACGCGGGCGTCGCGAACGCGCTCATCGCGCAGCTGATCTTCCTGGAGTCGGACAACCCCGATGCCGAAATACAGTTCTACATCAACTGCGAAGGCGGGGATCCGAGCGCGATGCTCGCGATATATGACACCATGCGCCATATCCGTCCGCGGGTCTCGACGACCTGCGTCGGACAGGCCGTCGCGGTGGGCGCCGTCCTCCTCGCCGCGGGCGCCGAGGGGAAACGCGCCGCTCTCCCGCACGCACGAGTGATCCTGCACCAGCCGGCCGCCCAGGGGCGCGGGGCGATCCCCGATCTCATCCTCCAGGCCGACGAGGTCGTCCGTGTCCGGGCGGACATCGAGCGCATCCTGTCACGGCACACCGGCCAGACGATCGAGACCCTGCGCGCCGACACCGATCACGATCGCGTGTTCACCGCGACCGCGGCCCTGGAGTACGGACTCCTCGATCAGATCATCGAGGAGCGTCCATAGGCCGATGGATCATCCCGGCAGGTCGGGCTACGCGGCCAGGGCGTACGCCGCCGAGCAGGTGGCGCCTCTCGACGCGCCGCTCTGAGCGGACCGCAGGCTCTCGGCGACGGCGAGGGTCAGATCGACCAAGGTCACGTCCAGCGCCCCGGCGACCGCGGCGATCATCTCGCTCGACGGCTCTTTGAGGCCTCGTTCCATCTCGGAGAGATACTGCGGCGAGACCCCGGCGCGACGCGCCGTCTCGCTCAGTTTCTCGCCCCGCTCGTGACGGAGGCCTCTGAGGCACTCACCGAGCGCGTGCCGCCACAGCGGCTCGCGGGCCGGAGACGGCTTGGAGGCGGTCCGACCGGTCGCCGGACGCAGCGGCGGGATGGAGGAGGCCATGGCCTCACCTTAGGCAGCCGGCGCGTTCGATTCCGGCTCGATCCGCGCAGAGCGGAATCGTCCCCGTCTCCTCGGGTCCGCCCGAGGGCCGATCGGAAGGCCGGTTTCCCCGGAGTACGGAGGGATGGAATGCTCAGCGCGGGTACGCAGTTATGCGAGCCGTACAGACGCAGACACAAGAGGAGCCAGTGGTGGCGACCATCGAGGTAACCGAGAAGAACTTCAACGAGATCGCCGACCAGGGGATCGTTCTGCTGGACTTCTGGGCGGCCTGGTGCGGGCCGTGCCGCACGTTCGGCCCGATCTTCGAGAAGGCCTCCGAGAAGCACGGCGACATCACGTTCGGCAAGATCGACACCGAGGCGGAGCAGGCGCTGGCGCAGGGCTTCGACATCACCTCGATCCCCACGGTCATGGCCATCCGCGACGGCATCGTCGTCTTCGCCCAGCCCGGCGCGCTGCCCGCCCCGGCGCTGGAGGACCTGATCACCCAGGTCAAGGCGCTCGACATGGACGAGATCCGGGCCGAGCTCGCCAGCGAGCTGGGCGCCCAGCAGAACTGACGGGCGGAGGCGGGCGCCCGCCCCGGGCGCCCGCGGTGCTTCAGGCCGACCGGTAGAGCTCCGCCACGCGGAAGGCGAGGTCCAGCGACTGGCTCCGGTTGAGGCGCGGGTCGCAGGCCGTCTCGTAGCGCAGCGACAGGTCGCCCTCGGCGATCTCGTGGCCGCCGCCCACGCACTCGGTGACGTCGTCGCCGGTGAACTCGATGTGGATGCCGCCGGGGTGCGTGCCGAGCGCGCGGTGCACCTCGAAGAAGCCGACCACCTCGTCCAGCACGTCGTCCAGGCGGCGGGTCTTGTGGCCGCTGGGCGCCTCGAAGGTGTTGCCGTGCATCGGGTCGCAGATCCAGGCCACCTGGGCGCCGCTCGCGGTGACCTTCTCCACCAGCTCGGGCAGGTGCTCGCGGATCTTCGACGCGCCCATCCGGGTGATGAACGTCAGCCGGCCCGGCTCGTTGTCCGGGTTCAGCTTCTCGATCAGGGTGAGGGCCTCCTCGACCGTGGTGGTCGGGCCGAGCTTCACGCCGATCGGGTTGCGGATGCTCGCGAAGAACGCCACGTGCGCGCTGTCGAGCTGGCGGGTGCGCTCGCCGATCCAGACCATGTGCGCCGACACGTCGTACGGCAGGCCGGTGCGGGAGTCGATCCGGGTGAGCGCCTGGTCGTAGTCGAGGATGAGCGCCTCGTGCGAGGAGTAGAACTCGACCGTGTGGAACTCCTCGGGGTCGGCCCCGCAGGCGTGCATGAACGCCAGCGCCTGGTCGATCTCGCGGGCGAGCTGCTCGTAGCGCTTGCCGGCCGGGGACTCCGCCACGAAGTCCTGGTTCCACGCGTGCACCTGGCGCAGGTCGGCGTAGCCGCCCTTGGTGAAGGCCCGGACCAGGTTCAGCGTCACCGCCGAGGAGTGGTAGGCGCGCAGCAGCCGCCAGGGGTCGGGGATGCGGGACTCGGGGGTGAAGTCGAGCCCGTTGACCATGTCGCCGCGGTAGGCGGGCAGCTCCACGCCGCCGCGGACCTCGGTGCCCTTGGACCTCGGCTTGGCGAACTGCCCGGCCATGCGGCCGATCTTCACCACGGGCACCTTCGCCGCGTAGGTGAGGACGATGGCCATCTGCAGCAGGGTCTTCAGCTTGTTGCGCACGTCGTCCGCGGTGGCTCCGGCGAAGGTCTCGGCGCAGTCTCCGCCCTGGAGCACGAAGGCCTCGCCCCGCGCCACCGCCGCCAGATGCGCCTTGAGGCTGTCGCACTCCCCGGCGAACACCAGGGGAGGCAGCCCTTCGAGCTCGGCGACGACCTTCTTCAGCTCGTCGCGGTCGGGCCATTCGGGCTGCTGAGCCGCGGGCAGCCGCCGCCAGGAATCCAGGTTGATGCTCACGCCCACCAGGCTATTGCAAGCGGTCGGGCGGACTGGCCGTAATGTCCACGGACTGAGAAGGTCTTTCCCCCTGGTGAGACGCGGCCGGGGTCCGCACGTGCTCGGGAAGCACGCCCAGGCCGATGAAACGGCGGGCCGCGGCGCCGGCCAGCGGGAAGCGGGCCAGCGGGGGAATCCGCACCGGCCGGGCGGGTCCCGACAGGACGGGCCGTATCAACCGGTTCTGGACGAGGCGCTGGGCGAACTGGGTGACCGCCGTCGGCGGGGTGCGCCGCCGCTGCACCCGGGCGAGCAGTGACTCGGGGATCTCGCCGCCGGCCAGCAGCGGCCCCGCCAGCAGGTTGGCGGCGGCGACCGCGTCCTGCACGGCCAGGTTGATGCCGACGCCGAAGATCGGGGACATGGCGTGCGCGGCGTCGCCGATGACCAGCAGGCCGGGCCGGTGCCAGCGGCGCAGCCGGTTGAGCGCCACCGACAGCACGCTGACGTCGCCGAAGTCCTCGATCAGGCCGACGCGGCCGGACAGGTACGGCAGCATCCCGGCCACCGGCCGGCGCAGCGCGTCGATCCCCCGCGCCCGCAGGGCGTCGAAACCCCCCTTGGGGATCACGTAGGCGAGCTGCCAGTAGGTCCCGCGGTCGATCGACACGATCAGGTGGCCGGCGGAGGCCCGCAGGAACGTCTCGCCGGGGTCGGACGGCTCCCGGGGCAGCCGGAACCAGAGCACGTCCATCGGCGCGCCGTACTCGGCGGGGACCAGCCCGGCGGCCCGGCGCACGTCGGAGCGGCGGCCGTCGGCGGCGACGGTGAGGGTCGCCCGGAGCTCGTGCTCGCCCTCCGGGTCGCGGTAGCGGACCCCGCGCACCGCGTTCCCCTCCCGGATCACGCCGGTGACCTCCGCGTTCATGACGAGCTCGAACCCGGGGTACCGCGCGGCCGCGGAGGTGACCAGGTCGAGGAAGTCCCACTGCGGGACGAACGCGATGTAGCGGTAGGGGCCTTTCAGCCGGGACAGGTCGGCGACCGGGACCTCGGCGTCGTCGGTCCTGATCGTCATGCGGTACGCCTTGCGGTGCGGGAGCCGGTGGAACTCCTCGGCCAGGCCGAGCTCGTCGAGGACCTGCAGGGTCGAGGGATGGATGGTGTCGCCCCGGAAGTCGCGCAGGAAGTCGGCGTGCTTCTCCAGCAGCGTCACCCGGACGCCGGAGCGGGCCAGCAGGAGTGCGAGCACCGCCCCCGCCGGGCCGCCCCCGGCGATCACGCATGTGGTTCGATTCATAATTCATCACCTAGTGAAATTATGGCACGGGCCGGACGCGGACGGAAGAGGGCCCCGGCGGCACGCCGACGGCGCGGCGCGGAGGGCCGGAGACCCGGCCGGATCCGCCCGGCGGGGGACGCGCCCGGCGGGCCCGCTGCGGGAGAGTGTCCGGCATGACCGTCTACGAGACCGAGCGGCTGGTCGTCCGCCTGTGGAACGGAACGCGGGACGACCTGGACCGGATGACCGACATCTACACGCGGAAGGAGGTGGCCCGCTGGCTGCCGCCCTTCGACGGTTTCGACGCGGCCAGGGCGGTGGAGAACTGGCGGGCCTTCCACGAGAGGGACCGGAGCTACGGCTCCTGGGCCGTGCAGGTCCGCGCCACCGGGACGGTGGCCGGGACCGTGCTGTTCCGGCCGATCCCGGGAGGCGGGGGAGAGGTGGAGGTGGGCTGGCACCTCCACCCGGACTCCTGGGGGAACGGCTACGCCACCGAGGCCGCCCGCGGCGCCGTGGAGCGGGGGTTCGCCGCCGGGCTGCCGGAGGTGTACGCGCTGACGATGCCGGGCAACGAGGCGTCCATGGCCGTGTGCCGCAGGCTGGGCATGGACCACCTCGGCCGGACCCGTCGCTTCTTCGACCTGGAGGCGGAGCTGTTCCGCACGCCTCCGCGGCCCCGCATCCGCGACCTGCGGGCCTGCGGAGATGCCGGATCGCACCGATAGTCGGTTACACCTCGTTACGAGGGGGTAACGCTAAGAACGAACCGTCATCGGGGGGATGAGAAATGATCAGCATGCTTCACAGGATGGGTGTGAAGTCCGGCATGATGTACACCGCCGGGATAGCGTCGATCGGCCTGTCGTTCGCGACGTGGTGGGCCTCGAAGAACAAGGAGAACGCGGGCCTCGACCGGGCGGACCGCTGGGGCATCTTCGTGGGCGAGTGGGCGCCGACCTTCTTCGCCATGGGCGTCGCGCTCCGCATCGAGGAGACGCACCGCGACCTTTCGCAGGGCGGGGAGCGCGAGATGCTCGACGGCACCTACGCCGAGGGCAGGATGCCCTCGCACGCCAGGGTCTGAACCCCGGCGGCGGAGACCGGCGGGCGGGCCGCCCCTTCCACGGGAAGGGCGGCCCGCCCTGTCTTTCCACCCTGCCTTCTCCGGCCGCGCGGTAGTCGGCCGTCCGTGCCCGGCGGCGGCACGCCTGCCCGGAGTCGGCTGTCCGGCTCCGGGCGGGCCGGGCGGTTCAGCGGGCCGAGACGACGTCCAGCGCGCGGGTGAGGTCGGCGACGGCGCCGTCGCGGATCGGGGCGTAGTCCTCCTCGGGGTACTGCCGGGGCCCGTTCTCGGCGAGCAGGATCAGATCCAGGTAGAGGCGGTAGAGCGCCATCCGGACGCGGGCGCCGTCGTCGAAGGGCACGACCCCGCCCGCCTCGCGGTAGCCGGCCACGATCGGGGCGTCCTCGGTCAGCTCGCCGAAGATCGTCGGAGTGACGAAGTCGGCCAGCGGATCGCCCCAGAACGCGCGCTCGTGGTCGATGATCGCCTGGACGCGGGGGCCGCCGCCCTCCGGGGAGACGAAGACGTTGCCCGGCCAGACGTCGAAGTGCACCAGGCGGGGCGTGGTCACCTCCTCCAGGGCCTCAGCCGCGGCCTCGACCGCCGCGGCGACGGCGGCGGCCGGGACGGGCAGCGGGACGGCGTGGCGGTCGGCGTCCTCCAGCACCGCGCCGACCATGGCCAGGAAGGCCGCACGCCAGGTCGGGCCGGTCAGCTCGGCGTGCGGGTAGCCGTACGTCTCGCCGGTCACCGCGTGCAGCCGGGCCAGGCAGGCGCCGACCTGGTGCCACAGCGGCTCGGCGGGCACCTGCCCGGCGCGGTTCCAGGCCGTGCCGTCCAGCGCCGACAGGACGAGGTAGTCGCCGCCGAGCACCGGGTCGTCGAACCCGGCGTGCAGCAGTTCGGGGCCCGGCAGGCGGGCCGTGCGGTACACCATCGCCTCGGCGCGCAGCAGGTTGCGCTCATAGCGCAGCTGCTCCAGCTCGGGCGGGGGCGAGAGCTTGAGCACCACCTCGCGGCCGTCGTCGAGGGTCAGCCGCCACACCGCGTTGGCGAACCCGTCGCTCAGTTCGGCGAAGGAGGCGACTCCGGCGCCCAGGGACCGCCGCAGCAGCGCGTCGAGCTCGGCCGGGCCGAGCCGGCGCTTGGTCCTGCTCTCCATCGGCTCACCCCTCCAGCGGGGAGATCGTCCAGGAGGCCTCGGTCTTCTCGCCGGGCTGCAGCACGATCAGGTCGGTGCCGGAGTTGAAGGCGTCGGGCGGGCAGGTCATCGGCTCGACGGCCAGCCCGGCGTGGTCGAGGGCGCTGCCGGTGCACACCTGCACCCACGGCATCTCCGCGGCCTGCCAGCGCATCTCGACTCCGCCGTCCGGGCCGCTCACCCGGACCCGGACGAGGCCGTCGGCGTCGGGCAGGAGCCCGGTGAAGGCGTGGTCCACGGCGGTGCCGCCGACGGCGCGGGGCGCGGTGAAGTCGTACGGCGTGCCGGAGACGTCCTCCAGCGAGCGGGGGAGCAGCAGGTCGTCCACGAGCAGCACCCGCTCGGCGGGCAGGTGCAGGCCGTACTCCTCGACGTTCCCGCCGGCCAGCAGCCACGGGTGCGGGCCGCAGCCGTACGGCGCGGCGGTCTCACCGGTGTTCTGCGCCGTCAGCGTCGTCGTCAGCCCGTCGGGGGCCAGGGAGTGGAGCACCTGCAGGGACAGGGTGAACGGGTAGCCGGGGACGGGGCCGACCGTGTACGCCAGCCGTACGGAGTCGCGGGGGGCGCCGGGATCGAGATCGTCCTGCACCGCCTCCCAGTCGGCGTCGGCGACCAGCCCGTGCAGGGCGTGGCCGCGATCCTCCTCGTTGACCGGGAGCCGGTGGGTATCGCCGCCGAAGGAGTAGGAGGCGCCGCCGACCCGGTTGGGCCAGGGCGCGAGCAGGGCGCCGCTGTAGTAGGGCATCGGCCGCCGGCGGGCCAGCTCGTCACCAGGTCGCGCCCGCCGTGGCGGAGCAGCCGCAGGGCCGCGCCCCGCTCGGTGATCTCGGCGTGCAGCGTGCCGCTGCGGAGGGTGAACTGCCGGGACAAGGGGGGTCCTTTCAACGACCGAGCGTGAAGACCGGCATGACGGAGACATACCTGCCTGCATCTTTCCAGTCCGGTCGGCCATCTCGGCGGCCGGATCGGTGGGAGCGCTCCCAAATGGGACACGCTAGGGATTCCCGGGCGGCTAGTCAACCGATGTGCGAGCTTCGGCCCGCCGAGTCCGACGGGATACACATCCGGGTGTATCCCGCCCGTATCGCGATCGGCGCCCGGCTCCGTAACGTGGCCGCGGCCACCGCCGCAGGAACGGCCGCGCGGGGCACGTCACCGGGAGCGCCGCCATGGAGCACGTCGTCCTCGCCTGCCGGGCCCTGCTGGCGGTGATCTTCACCGTGTCCGTCCTCGGCAAGATACGGCGGAGGGAGGACTACCGCCGCTTCGCGGACACCGTCGGCCGCCTGGCGCCGGTCCGGCTGCCGCTGCCCGGCGGGATCACGGGCGCGCGGATCGCGGTCCTGGTCCTGGCGGCCGAGGCGGCCGTGCCGCTCCTCGCCGCCGTGCCCGGCACGGCCGGATGGGGGCTGCTCCTGGGAGCCGTTCTGCTGCTGGTGTTCGCCGGGGTGCTGGCCCGCGCCGTGCACACGGGCTACGGCGGCGCCTGCCGCTGCTTCGGAGACTCCGGCCGGCCGGTCGGCCGCGCCCAGGTGGTCAGGAACCTCCTCCTGGGAACCGCCGCCCTCGTCGGAGCCGGGCTCGCCGTGCGAGGCGGTGCGGCTGGCGCGGTCGGCGCCGAGGGACCGCCGCGGCGCTCCTCGCCGGGGCCGTGCTCGGAGTGATCACTGTCCTCGCCGACGACATCGGAGACCTGTTCCGACCCGTACGCCCCCTGGAGGCCCCTTCCGATGCCCGACCTTCCCCCGCTCCCCGGTGGGCCGACCACCGGGACAGCTGACACCGCCCGCAGACCCCCGGCCCGGACGAGCGCGGCGGGGGCCGCCGCGGCGCTGGCTCTGGCGTGGCGGGCGAGCCGGCGGCTCACGGCCGTCTTCGCCCTGCTCTCCCTCCTGGGGGCGGCACTGCCGGTCGCGACGGCGTGGCTGACCAAGTCGGCGATCGACGTCATCGTCCGGGGCGAGGCCACGGCCGCGGTCCTCACGGCGCTCGGGACGGCGCTGGCGGTCTGCGGCGTGCTGGCCGCCGTGGTGCCCCAGGCCGCGCAGTACGCCAAGGAGGAGACCGGCCGCAGAGTCGGGCTGGTCGCCCAGGACCGCCTCTTCGCGGCGGCCGAGCGCTTCGTGGGGCTGGCCAGGTTCGAGGAGCCCGTCTTCCTCGACCGGCTCCGGATGGCGCAGCAGCACGGCGCCACCACGCCGGGCCTGGTCGTCTCCGCCACCCTCGGCGCCGCGAGGACCCTGATCACCGGAGCGGGGTTCCTCGGCTCCCTGCTGGTGATCAGTCCCTGGATGACCGCGGTGGTCCTCGGTGCGGCCGTCCCCTCGCTCGCCGCCGAACTCTGGCTGGCGCGGCGCCGCGCGGCGATGCTGTGGCGGATCGGTCCGGCCGAGCGCAGGGAGTTCTTCTTCCGGGAACTCCTCGTCAACGTCCAGGCGGCCAAGGAGCTGAGGCTGTTCGGCATCGGGGCCCACATGCGGGAGCTGATGAACGACAGGCGGAGGGTCGCCAACGCCGAACGCGACCGGGTGGACCGGCGTGAGCTGCGCGTCCAGGCCGCGGCCGGCCTGTTCGGCGCGCTCGCCGCGGGGGGCGGGCTGGTCTGGGCGCTGCACGCCGCCGCCGGAGGCGCCCTCACCATCGGCGACGTGTCGCTCTTCGTGGCGGCCGTCGCCGGGGTCCAGGGCGCGCTCACCGGGTTGGTCGTGGAGGTGGCCCTGGCCCACCAGCAACTCCTGCTCTTCGACCACTACCTGGCCGTCCTCGGCAGCGGACCCGACCTCCCCGTCCCGCGCGCACCCCGGCGTACCGAACCGCTCGGCCGCGGCATCGAACTGCGCGACGTGTGGTTCCGCTACTCGCCGGAGCACCCGTGGACCCTGCGCGGGCTCACGCTCACGATCCCGTACGGCAGGGCGGTCGGGCTGGTCGGCAGGAACGGGGCGGGCAAGAGCACGCTGGTCAAGCTGCTGTGCCGGATGTACGACCCGGAGCGCGGCGCGATCCTGTGGGACGGGGTGGACATCCGGGAACTGGACCCGGCCGAGCTGAGAACGCGGATCGGAGCGGTGTTCCAGGACTACATGCAGTACGACATGACCGCGGCGGAGAACATCGGACTGGGCGACCTCGCCCACCTGGAGGACCGGGAGCGGATCGAGGCGGCCGCCCGGAGGGCCGGCGCGCACCGGTTCGTCGCCGGGCTCCCCGGCGGCTACGGGACCCTGCTCTCCCGGATCTTCATCCAGGGCGACGACCTCGGAGAGGAGACCGGGAACGCGGCGACGGGCGTGCTCCTGTCCGGAGGGCAGTGGCAGCGGCTCGCGCTGGCCCGTGCCTATCTGCGGGGCGAACGCGACCTGCTGATCCTGGACGAACCCGGATCCGGCCTGGACGCCGAGGCGGAGTACGAGATCCACGCCGGGCTGCGCGAGCACCGGCGCGGACGGACCAGTGTGCTCGTCTCGCACCGCCTGGGCACCTTGCGCGACGCGGACCTGCTCATCGTCCTGGACGAGGGACAGGTGGCCGAGCAGGGCACCCATGCCGAGCTGCTGGCCCGCGACGGGATCTACGCCAGGCTGTTCGCGCTGCAGGCCGAGGGCTACCGGGCGGAGGAGCCCGCGCTGGCCGGTCCGCTCCCGGCCGCCCCGCCGGGTGCGCGGAGCGACGGATGAATCGTTCTCCGAGGCCGCGCCGGGATACACGCGGGCGAGTATCGCCGTTGTACGAATTCAATTGCAGACTCGTTTAGGTTTTCAATATCCGCTGATCGAGAGGAGAAAAGAAATGGGTCCCTGCTTCTGCTACTCCGGTGTCTGGTGCTGCATCAGCAACGGCACCATCTACTGCCAGGGCTACTGCTGATCGGATCGCCGTGACGGGCGGCGGGTGCGCCGGGATCCGCTCCACGGGGATTCCGGCCCCCGCCGCCCTCCTCTTCGGGTATCCGCGGGCCGGAAGGAGGGGAAAGCACTCCTTCCGCTGTTCCGGCATCAACACGAGGTGTCGTGCGGCGGTGATTCCCTGCTCCTGCGGAGGCCGCCGCCGATCGGAGAACGGAAGGCGGAGGAGGCGCATCCGGAAAGGGCGGTCCCCTCCGTCCGGATGTCTCCGCGATATCGCTGGTTTCGACAAGGACGGGATATGCTCTTTCTCACCGTGCTCGTGCTTCTGGTGGGCGTCGTGTCCACGCTCAATCTCTTCTTCACCGTCAGGACCACCCGCCTCCTGACCGCCCGGCCGGCCCCGGCCGGGGAGCCCGGCGTCCCGCAGCTGTTCGCGCCGGTCGGCGAGGTCATCGGTCCCCTCGGGGCGGTGACGGCCGACGGCACGGTGCGGCACAGCGCCGTCCTGTCCTCCGGCCGGACCCTGGTCGGCGTCTTCTCGGTGCGCTGCCCTCCGTGCGCCGAGCGGGTACCGGAGTTCCTGGAACTGGCGAAGAACCACCCGCACGGCCGGGACGCCGTGCTGGCCGTCGTCGTCTTCAACGGCGACGACGACCCCTCGGAGTACCGGGACCTGCTCAACCCGGTGGCGCACGTCATCGTGGAGAAGTACGAGGGGCCCACCATGAGGGCCCTGGGCGTGAAGGGGTTCCCGGCCCTCGCCGTCCTGGACGGTCAGAGCAGGGTCCTGGCCGCGGGCACGGTCCTCTCCCACATCGAACCGGCGCTCTGAACCCTCCGCGAGGGTCGCTCCGCCCGGGGCGGGTCACCCGCCCCGGGCGACCTCCGCGGCGAAGGCGCGGACCAGGCCGCCCACCACGTAGCGCCGCTGCTCCACGGGCTCGATCAGCCGGAGGTCGGCCAGCCGGCCGAGAGCGGCGGAGGCCGTCACCTCGTCGCAGGCCAGGTGACGCGCGGCTCCGGCGGGAGTCAGTTCCGGGAGCTCCGCCGTACCCAGGTGCCGGAAGAGGGCGGCGGCCGCGGCGTTCACCGGCCCTTCGCCGGAGAGCAGCGCCCGGTGATCGATCTCGATGCTCTCCCGCACCGGCAGGTCGCCGTTGTCGAGGAGGTCCAATCGGTGACGCGTGTCCGACAGCAGGTCGGCGAAGGCCGCGAGAGACCACTCGCGCCGGGCGGCGAGCCGGGTGCCCGCGGCCCGGAGCGGGCGGGGCAGCCGTTCGCAGAGGTCGGCGATCCGGTTGGCGGAGGCGGGGTCGGTGTCGATGCGGTCCGCGCCGCAGAGGAACGCCAGCATCTCGCGGGCGGCGTCATGGGAGAGCGGGGAGAGTTCGACCTGCTCGACCCCGCTGAGGGTGGTGAGCATGGCCCGGCTGGTGGTGATGACCGTGCATCCCTCGCACGCGGCCAGCAGGGGACGCACCTGGCGGTCGTCGGAGGCGTTGTCCAGGAGGACCAGCGGGGCGTCGTCGCCGATGCGGAGCCGGAGCACCTCCGCCGCCTGGGACAGGTCGTCGGGGACGTGCTCGGCGGGCATTCCGAAGGCCACCAGGAACCGGGCCAGGGCCCGGGCGGGATCGAGGGGGGCGGCTCCGGTCTGGGTTCCCTGCAGGTCGACGTAGAGGTGCCCGCCGGGGTGCTCGGCGGAGAGCAGCCGGAGGACCTGCCCGGCGAACGCCGACTTGCCGACACCGCCCGGGCCGTGCACGGCGATCCTGACGGGGCCCTCCGCCTCCCTGATCCGGTGGACGAGCGCCTTGAGCACGCGGTCCCGGCCGACGAAGCCGCACCCCTGGCGCGGGAGCATCCTCGGGACCCGGGGGCGGGTGCCGAACGGGTCGGGCCGCCGGACGGGCGCGGGGGCCAGCGCGGGGTCGCGGCTGAGCAGCCGGCGATGGAGCGCGACGAGCTCGGGACCGGGTTCCAGGCCGAACTGCCGGCACAGTACGGTGCGTGCCTGATCGTACGCGGTGAGCGCGGCCGTGACATCACCCGTCCGGTACAGGGCGATCATGAGCTGGCCCCACAGCCTCTCCCTGGTGGGATGCTCGGAGACCGCCTCCCTGAGGCCGGGGATCATCTCGGCGTGCTCCCCCAGTGCCAGACGCGCCTGCGCGAGGTCCTCGATGGCGAGGCAGCGCTGTTCGGCCAGGACCGTCAGCCGTGATGAGAGCTCCACGGTGCGGGGCACGTCCTCGGCCTCCACTCCGCGCCAGAGACCGAGGGCGGACGACAGATGCCGCACGGCCGTCTGCGGGTCGGTCCCGGCCAGCGCGGCCCGGCCGAGCCGTACGTGCTCCGTGAAGTCCGTGACGTCGAGCTCCCCGCGGGGAACCTCGAGCATGTAGCCGGGAGTGCGGGCGACGAGCCGGTCGTGGTGTTCGGCCAGGGCGTCGCGCAGGCGGTTGACGTAGGTCCGCACGTTGGCCACCGCGGAGCGGGGCGGCCGGTCCTCCCAGACGGTCGTGATGAGACGGTCGAGGGAGACGACCCGGTTGGCGTCCAGGAGAAGGGCGGTCAGCAGGACACGCTGTTTCGGTGAGCCCAGATGAACGGGGCGGCCGGAACGGCGCACCTGAAGCGGACCCAGCAGGTTGAACCGCAGGCTCATCTGACCTCCACGCATGGACGCCGGGTTGATGTCCCCGTTTTCCCGGACGCAGGATAAATCAGATCATATCAATTCAAGGTCTGACTGGAGAAGCGTTTCCTGATTTATCATCGATTAATTCACGGTCATTGTCGGGTGCTTCCTGGATCCGTGACTTCGCGGGCTTTCCCGGCGCGGCCGTCCGGCAGCGGTAATTGACGGGGAGGCCATGTCATTCCGGCGGGGCCATTCCGCCCGATGCGACGGATCCCCCGCGGGCGGTTTCACCGACCGGCCGGGAACGCGGCGGTTCCCGGCCGGCAGGGAACGGCGAGGCGGCAGGGAAAGGGGCGGGCGAGAGGCCGGCGGGAACGCGGGCAGGGGGCGAGCACGCCGGTGCTCGCCCCCTGCCGGGAATGGGCCCCGCCCGGAGTCAGGCGGAATCGCGCTCGACCAGATGGGTGTCGAGTATCACCACGGGCTGCTCAAGGTGCTCGCCGTTGATGCGGGCGACGAGCAGGTGGGCCATCTGGCGGCCCATGGCCTCGGTGGGCTGGTGCACCGTGGTGAGGCTGGGGGAGGAGTGGGCCCCGGCGGGGGAGTCGTCGAAGCCGATCACCGCGACGTCGCCGGGGATCTCCCGGCCCTCCTCGCGCAGCACCCGCATCGCGCCCAGCGCCATCGGATCGGAGGCGGTGAAGACCGCGTCGATGTCGGGGTTCTCCGCCAGCAGCCCGCGCATGGCGAGGATGCCGCTCTCCTCGCTGAAGTCGCCGTAGGCCACGATCTCCGGCACGCCGGTGGCGAGCAGGGCGTCCCGGTAGCCCGCGAGGCGGTCGACGCCCACGCCCATGTCCTGCGGGCCGGCGATGGTGGCGATCCGGCGGCGGCCCTTGGCCAGGAGGTACTTCACCGCCTGTCGGGCGCCGGCCCGGTTGTCGACGTCCACATAGCTGTAGGGGCTCAGGCCGATGGGGCGGCCGCCGATGACGGTCGGCACGCCCATCGCCTCCAGCCGGCCCGGCAGCGGGTCGGCGCCGTGCAGCGAGATCAGCAGCACCCCGTCGACGTGCTGACCGGTCAGGTAGAGCTCCAGCCGCTCGTGGTCCTGCTTCGACTGGGCCATCGCCAGGATCAGCTGCAGCCCGGTCTCCGACAGCGCCGAGCCGATGCCGCGGATCGTCCCGGCGAAGTAGGGCTCGTCGAAGACCCGCAGCTCCGACTCCGAGACCACCAGCGCGACGGTGTCGGTCCGCCGGGTGACGAGCGCCCGGGCGGCCCTGTTGGGAACGTAGCCCAGCTCCTGGATCGCCTGGTGCACCGCGTCGCGGGCCTTCTCGCTCACCTTCGGTGAGCCGTTGATGACCCGCGACACCGTGCCGCGGCCGACGCCGGCCAGAGCCGCGACCGCCTCGAGAGTCGGACGACGATCGCCGTTCATGTGCTTCGCCCCCATGGATAATGTGCTGCCCTTATTCTGCCGGACCGCTCAGGCCTCCGCGCCTGATGGTTTCGGCATACCAAAGAGCGCTCTCCTTGGGAACTCTCACCTGGGTCTCATAGTCGACGTGCACGAGGCCGAAGCGCTTGCCGTACCCCCACGCCCACTCGAAGTTGTCCATCAGCGACCAGGCGAAATATCCCTCGAGCGGGACCCCCGCCTCGATCGCGGCGTGGCAGGTGCGCAGGTGGGCGGCGATGTAGTCGCGCCGCTCGTAGTCCCGCACGGCGCCGTCGTCGGTCATGACGTCGTCGAAGGCGGCGCCGTTCTCGGAGATGACCAGCGGGACCGCCGGGTACTCCCGGGCCAGCCGGACCAGGAGCTCGTAGAGACCGGAGTCGTCGATCTCCCAGCCCATGGCCGTGACCGGGCGGCCGCCCTGGACGAACGAGACGTGCTCGCTGCCGACCCACGGGGAGCCGGTGTCGGTGGGCGCGGCCGCCGCCGACGCCGCGCCGCCGGGCGTGCCCGAGACGGTGAAGCGGCTGTAGTAGTTGATCAGCAGCATGTCCAGCGGGGCCGAGATCACGTCCAGGTCGCCGTCCTGGGCGAAGTCCGCCATCGCGCCGAAGTCCTCCAGCACGTCGGCGGGGTAGGAGCCCTTGAGCAGGGCGTCCAGGAAGAACCGGTTCTGCAGGCCGTCGATGCGGCGCGCGGCGTCCTGGTCGGCCTCGGAGTCGGTCTGCGGTGAGATCGCGTAGAGGTTGACGCAGCCGCCGATCCGGGTGTCGGAGCGCTGGGCCCGCATGGCCTCCACGGCCAGGCCGTGCGCGAGCAGCAGGTGGTGCGCGGCGCGCAGGGCCTGGGCCGGCTCGCGCCGCCCGGGGGCGTGCTCGCCGGAGGCGTAGCCGAGGAACGCGGCGCACCACGGCTCGTTGACCGTGCTCCAGTTGCGGACCCGGTCGCCCAGGGCGTCGTGCACCAGGCCGCGTAGTCGGCGAAGCGCCGCGCGGTGTCGCGCGAGGGCCAGCCGCCCGCGTCCTCCAGCGTCTGCGGCAGGTCCCAGTGGTAGAGCGTCACCCAGGGGTCGATGCCCCGGGAGAGCAGCTCGTCGACGAGCCTGCTGTAGAAGTCGATGCCCTTGGCGTTGGCCGGGCCGGTGCCGTCCGGCTGGATCCGGGGCCAGGAGACGGAGAATCGGTAGGCGCCGAGGCCGAGGCCGGCCATCGTCTCCACGTCCTCGCGGTAGCGGTGGTAGTGGTCGATGGCCACATCCGCGTTCTCGCCGTTGACCACCCTGCCGGGCTGCCGGACGAAGGTGTCCCAGATGGAGGTGCCGCGGCCGCCCTCGGAGACGGCGCCCTCGATCTGGTAGGCGGAGGTGGCCGCGCCCCAGACGAAGCCGGTCGGGAACACCAGATCCGGGCTCTGAATCTGCGTATCCTGCGTTGTCACGCCTTGACCGCACCTTCCATGAGTCCGCCGACGATCTGCCGGCCGAACACGACGAAAACGATGACGAGCGGGAGGACCGAGGCCGCCGTGCCGGTGAAGAGCATGACGTAGTCGGTGCCGTGCGCCTGGTTGAGCGCCGCGATCGAGGTCTGCACCACCGGGTTGTCCGGGTTCAGCACGATCGACGGCCACAGGAACTCGTTCCAGTTCTGCATGAAGGTGAGCAGGGCCAGAACGGCCATGCCGGGCCGTACCGCGGGCAGGATCACGTTGGCGTAGATGCGCATGGTGGAGGCGCCGTCGACGCGGGCCGCCTCGACGAGCTCGTCCGGCACGGCCTGGGAGGTGTACTGCGTCATCATGAACACGCCGAACCCGTTGACCAGGAACGGCAGGATCACCGCCTGGATCTGGCCGGTCCAGCCGAGGTTCACCATCATCTCGTAGAGCGGGACGATGCCCATCTGCTGGAGCGGGACCATCATGGTCAGCAGGATCGAGCCCAGCAGGATCTTGCTGCCACGGAACTTCAGCTTGGCGAAGGCGAAGCCGGCCAGGGTGGAGATGAGCACCACCGAGACGGTCACCGTGGTCGAGATGATGATCGAGTTGATCAGGCCGGTGGCGAAGTACGCCTGGTCGGCCTCGAGCAGCCGCTGGACGTTGTCGCCGAGGTTGCCGCCGGGCAGCAGCGGCGGCGGGGTGTCGAGCGCCTCGCTGTTGCTCCGCGTGGCCATGATGAACATGTAGTAGATCGGGAAGGCCGACAGCACGAGGGCGAAGGCCAGGACCGCCTTCGTCAGCGGGCCCGCGTCCCAGATGCGGTTCGCGGCGGACGCGGGACCCGACGAGCGCCGCCGGGATTGGATCGCGGTCACTTTTTACCCCCGATGCGCCGGGTGAAGGAGTAGTTGATCAGGATGCCGAGGAGGATCAGCGCGAACAGCATCCAGGCCGCCGCAGAGGCGTAGCCCATGTCGAAGTCGCGGAAACCCTCCTTGACGATGAACATGGCCACCGTCTGGTACTGGCCGGTGGCGCCGCCGGCCATCGTCGGGTTGCCCTCGAACATGACCGGTTCGGCGAACAGGGTCAGGCCGCCGATGGTGGAGACGAACACCACGAAGATGAGCGTCGGGCGCAGCATCGGCACGGTGATCTGCCAGAACTGCCGCCGGGGCGAGGCGCCGTCGAGGGAGGCGGCCTCGTAGAGGTCCTTGGGGATCGTCTGCATGGCGGCCAGCAGGATGATCGCGTTGTAGCCGGTCCAGCGCCAGTCGATCATCGTGGCGATGGCGATCCACGCCGACCAGCTCTGGTTCTGCCACTCGATGGCCTCGACGCCGAACAGGCCGAGGAACCAGTTGATCATGCCGTAGTCGCGGCCGTAGAGTTGGGTGAAGACCACCGCGACCGCGACGACCGAGGTCACCAGCGGGAGCAGGATGCCGAGGCGGAAGAAGAGCCGGCCCCGGATGCGCTTGTTGAGGGCGTTGGCGAGCGCGAGCGCCATGACGAGCTGGGGGATCGTCGCGATGACGAAGATCCCGACGGTGTTGACCACCGCGTTCCAGAAGGACTCGTCGGCGATCAGCTCGATGTAGTTGTCGATGCCGATGAAGGTCTTGTCCCCGGCGAGCTCCCAGTCGTGCAGGGACACCCAGGCGGTGTAGCCGAGCGGGAAGAGGCCGAAGAGCGTGAAGAGCAGGAAGTACGGCGAGACGAGGAAGTAGGGGGTCGCCCGGAGGTCGAACCTGGCCAGTCCGTTGCCGCCCCGTCCGGAACCCCGGTGCCCGGCCGACCGGCTGGGGCCGGTCCGCCGCGCGGGGGCGGGAGTGTCGACGTTCAGTGTCATCGGTGAGCCTTTCAGCGAAGGGCAGGCGACGGGCCCGGCGGCGGGGTCGCCGCCGCCGGGCCCGTGCTGATCGGGATGGGGATCAGCCCGCTGCCTTGGTGCCGGCCTCGACGAACTTGGTCCAGGCCTCGCCGTAGGGGATCGAGCCCTTGTCCATGCCCTCGAGGACCTTCTCCGCGGCGGTCTTCACCTGGGCGTGCTTCTCACCGAGGAAGACCGGGAGCAGGCCCTTGGTCGAGTCGCCGAAGATCTTGCCGACCGGAGCGTCGTTGAAGTACTCGTTCTTCTTGTCCGCGACCGCCGGGTCCTGCTGGGCGGGCAGGGAGCTCGGGAAGGCGTTGGCCTCCTGGAAGGCCGCGATGTGGCCCTCCTTGCCGGCGAGGTAGTTCAGGACCTCGGCGGCCTCCTTCTGGTGCTTGCTCTGCGCGGGCACCGCGAGGTAGGAGCCGCCCCAGTTGCCGGCGCCGCCGGGAACCGCGGCCACGTCCCAGTTGCCCTTGTTCTCCTCACCGGCGTTGTCGCTGATCACGCCGAGCATCCAGGCGGGGCAGCCCATGACGGCGAAAGCGCTCTTCTTGGTGCCGGCGCTCCACTCGTTGGTGAAGGAGGCCAGCTTGGCGGTCAGGCCCGCCTCGCTGAAGGACTTCACCGTGTCGAACGCGGTCTTGACGGCCGGGTTCTTGTCGATGACGAGCTGGTTGCTGGTGTCGAAGTAGGCGATGTTGCCGTTCTTCGGCGCTTCCTGGTTCAGGATCACGTTGTAGAGCGTGTTCGGGCCGTCGAGGAACTTGGTGTCCGGGACCTTCTCCTGGAACTTCTTGCCGGTCTCCATGAAGGCGTTCCAGTCCGGCCAGAGCTTGCCGACCTCTTCGCGCTCGCTCGGCAGACCGGCCTTCTCGAACAGGTCCTTGCGGTAGCACATCGCCATGCCGCCGATGTCGGTGCCCAGAGCGAAGAGCTTGCCGTCCTTGTTGATGCCGTTGTCCCACTTGGCCGCGGGGAAGTCGGCCTTGCGGCTCTCCAGCCCGAACTGGCCGAGGTCGGCGAAGAACTGCGGGCGGGCCTTCATCAGGCCCATGGCGCCCTCGTCGAGGCCGACGATGTCGCCGGTGCCGCTGCCGGCCTGCAGCTTCTGCAGCAGCTGGGGCAGGTAGACGTCCTCGAACCGGTCGGTCAAGTTCTCGTGCTTGACCTGGATGTTCGGGTGCTCGGCGTTCCACTTCTTGACGGCCTCGGTGTAGCCGAAGTTGGCGCCGCCGCCGAAGGTGTGGACGGTGATGGTGACCGGCTCGGTCGCCGCCGCCGACGAACCGCCGCCGGCGGCGGGCGTGGGCTCGCTCGAACCGCAGGACGTGATCGCAAGGGCGGTGGCCGCCATGACCGCTACTGCGGCGAGCTTGCCCTGCCGCTTGGTGTTCAACATTCCGGACCCCTCTCAGGTGGTCGCCCGAATCGATGGGAGGTGCAGCCGCGGCCGGTCCCCGACAACCCGGGCTGCGGCTGGCTGCTCTGCAACATGCTTTGGGAGCGCTCCCACGAAGAGTGGACGATAGGCAACCGGAACGTCAATATGCCGAAACTCAACCGTTACATCTCGGTCTTAAACCTAGGACATATAGCGGTTTATCAGTACATAAGCCTCAGATAGGCTGTTGGGAGCGCTCCCATAACGCGAGCATGCCTCCGGATTCTCGCGGCGGCGGGAGGCGGAGACCTCTGTGCCCGGACAGCGGTCCGGGGGCCGGAGAGCGGAGCCGGGCCCGGGCGGTGGAGGGCCGCGCCGAGAGCCGGAAGAGGTACGGCTCGCGCGAGCCGTACCCCTTACCCGG
>NZ_CDRNDK010000048.1:0-25782 GCF_977012225.1 Planomonospora algeriensis
CGCGCAGCTCCGGGCTGAGCACGGCCGCGGCGGCCGTCAGACCGAGCAGCCCGCCCAGCACGACGAGCGCCGCCGCGCCGCCCAGCGCCGCCGCCAGCGTCCCGCCGAGGACCGGCCCGAGCGGCTTGAGCGCCATCCCGCCCGTGCTCAGGACGGCGCCCATCCGGCCGAGCATCTCCTCCGGCACCATCCGCGCGATCACCACGTTCATCACCACGTTGAGCGAAGGCGTCGACAGGGTGATGAACGCCAGCGGCACCATCGGCCACCACGTCCCCCACGGCAGCGCCGTGGCCGCCAGCGCGGCGCCGAAGACCGCCACGACGACCGGCAGCAGCCTGCCGGGCGGCAGGAGCCCGCTGATCCGGCCCGACAGCAGCGCCCCGACCAGGCCGCCGACGCCGAGACCGGCCAGGACCACGCCGGTGGTGAACGCGTCGTCGCCGCGCTCGCCGACGAGCACGATCAGCGGGATCAGGAACGCCCCGCCCAGCAGGTTGAGGACCATCACCGCCGCGGTGACCTCCCGCAGGCCCTTCCGGCGCCACAGCCAGGCGACGGCCTCACCCGCCTCCCGGCGCATGCCGCTCCGGGCCGGCCGCCGCTCTCCGCCGTCCTCACGTGCCTCGCCGTCCGGCCGTTCTCCTCCGTCCGGCCATTCCCCGGCCTCCGGCCGTACCCCGCCGTCCGGCCGCGAGGAGACGTCCGGCCGGTCCGCCGGGCGGCGCGGCACCTTCGCCAGGACGTAGCAGAGCGTGGCGGCGAGGAAGGTGACGGCGTCGACGACGAAGGGCACCGCCCGCCCCAGGCCGTACAGCAGGCCGCCGAGCGGGGGGCCGATCAGCCCGGCGGCGTGGGTGCGGGCCTCCTCCTGCGCGTAGGCGGTGTGCAGCTGGCCCGGCGGGACGATCCCGCGGATCGCCGTGTCCTGGACGGGGCCGATGAACGCGGCGCACAGCCCGTCGAGCACCGCCAGCGCGACGAAGTGCCAGGCCTGCGCCCGGCCGGTGAGGATCAGCGCCGCCAGCAGCGCCGAGACGACCGCTTGGAGCCCCTGAGCGGTGACCAGCGTGCGGCGGCGGTCCCACCGGTCCACCCAGACGCCGGCGGGCAGCTGGACCGCGACGAAGGCGACGGTTCGGGCACCGGCGACGACGCCCGCCAGCCCCGGTGAGCCGGTGAGCGCCAGCACCAGCAGCGGCATGGCGAGCCGGGTGAGCTCCGACCCAGCTGGGAGACGGCGCCGCCGAGCCAGAGCAGTTGGAAGCGCATGTTCCTGCGCAGCGGGACGATGTCGGTCACGAAGCGTCTTCCTCGGCTGCCGGAGCACCGCTCGCCTGGCCGGAGGCGCGCTTCCGGCCATGAGGTTCCGCGCCGACGGGCCGTCCGGCGCGGAATCCATGATGCCCGCCGGACCCCGCCGAACGGCCTCAACCCGTGGTGCGACACCGTCCCCGGAGACGTCGGGGCTTTCCGCTCCCGTCGTAGGGTTCGGGCAGGAACCTCACTCTTCGCCTCCGGGGGTGTCGATGGGCGCGGGAGCGCGGTCGCACGGATCTCACTCGACCTGGCGCGAGGTGCGCCGTCACCTCAACGAGCACCGGCACGAGCTCGCGCGGGCCGCCGACCGGCTCTACCCCGATCTGCCCAAGGTCGGATCGACGCACCTGCTCACCAGGGAGGCGTGGACGCCGGCGCGGCCCGTCGACCTCCACCGGATCGCCCTGCGCTGGGACGACCGGCCGCCCGCTCCGGCGGTGACCGGTCATGAGCCGGAAGCCACGACCGCGCTCCCTCCGGGCACGCCGTCCTACGCCCAGGCGATGGAGGCCCTCGACAGGCCCCGGCTGTTCGAGAACCGTACGTGCTACCGGCTGCTCGACGTGGCCTGGCCGGAGCTGGGCTTCACCCGTGGCCGCTACTTCGACGGGGTCGACGTCGGCGAGACCGCCGCCCACGAGTTCGCGGCGGCCGGACTCCTCGCGGAGGCGGGGCTTCCCGCAGGGACGGACCTTCCGGCAGGGACAGATCTTCCCGCAGGGGCGGTCCTTCCGGCAGAGGCGGACCTCCCCTTCCGGCGGCTCGTCGCCGACCCCACCGACCTGCGCGCCCGGGTCGCGCTCCCGGCGATCTCCATGCTGACGCTGCGGCGCGACAGCCGTACCGGCGCGATGACGTTCGTGCTCCACTGGCGCGACCCGGCCCGGGTCGCGCACGGAGGAGGGCTCTACCAGGTCATGCCCGTGGGGGTGTTCCAGCCCGCCGAGGAGACGCCCCACGCGGAGACCGCCGACTTCGACCTGTGGAAGTGCGTGGTCCGCGAGTACGCCGAGGAGTTCCTCGGCCGATCGGAGGCGTACGGCGACGCCTTCGACTACGAGGCCTGGCCGCTCTACCGGGAGCTGACGGAGGCCCGTGACGACGGCCGGCTGCGGTCCTTGGTCCTCGGGATGGGCGTGGACCCCCTCACCTTCGCCACCGACCTCCTCGCGGTGACCGTGATCGAGGCGGACACCTTCGACGCGGTCTTCGGCGACGTCACCGCGTCGAACGAGGAGGGACGCGTCATCGGCGCGCAGGGCATCCCGTTCGACGACGAGACGGTCAACCGGTACGTCCACCACGAACCGATGCAGGCGGCCGGCGCGGCCGTCCTCGAACTCGCCTGGAAACACCGCCGTACCCTCGCCTTGTAGCTGTGACTCCGTGAGCACGCGACCGGGGTCGGTGGCGGACGGCCAGGCCGAAGAGCGGCGCACCTGCTCACCGGCGCGGAATTCCCCGACTGATGCCACGCCGTGTCCGCCGTGATTGGAGAGCGGGAATTCCTTATGCGTCGCCTGCGTGACTGGACACTGAACCCATTTCATCCTCGGTTACCTTGAGCGACGCGGTGGTTCTGCAGGACGGCAATGGCCTTGACAAGGTGGCCGGCTTTGCTGGGGCTGCAGCGCAGCTTGCGCAGGATCCTCCATGACTTGAACTGCGCGTTCGCGCGCTCGCCGGGCCCGCGGAGCTTGGCGTGTGATCGGTTGGCCTGTTTCTGGGACTGCGGCTTGTTCCGGCCCTTGTACGGGGTGATGACGACGGTCGCCTCGGCCCCCTGGTAGCCCTTATCGGCCAGGGTGAGGATCCCCGCCCTCTCGAGTTCGCGCAGGATGCCCCACACTCTGGCCGCGGTCAGATCATGTGTACTGCCCGGCATCGCGCCGGACGTCCACAGGACGGTTCCGTCCGGGCTCGCGATCACCTGCACGTTCATGCCGTGGACTCGATGCTTGCCGGAGAAGTAGGGGCGGTCGGCCCGGAGGCGGTCGGTGCAGATGAGCGTCCCGTCCAAGATGAGGTGGGTCAGCCCGTCCTTCTTGGCCTTCCGTAAGGCGTGGGTGAGCTTGGGTGAGCGTGCCGACAGGAGCATGACGGTCTCCTGCACGTACCTCCAGGCCGTCGTTGCCGACACTCCGAATCCCGCACTGATCTCGGCGAACGTCTCGTCCTTGCGCAAGTGAACCAGTACCAGCAGGGCCTGCTGACCGGGGTTGAGCCGCCGCCAGACCGATCCGATGACCTTGCGGTGGCGGCGGATGAGCCCGGCGACGTAGTTCAGCGTTGAACGCGACAAATCGACGGCAGCACGGTAGAACAGCATCCGAAGCTCCTGGTTGTAGCGGGCGTTGATTGTGGTGATCAACCCGTCTACCAGGAGCTTCTCTACTTCCGAGGACGAACCCTCAACTCGCGATCATGTCGTGATCAGCGGCCCTGCCACCTGGGGATGAAATGGGTTCACTGAAGAGCGGCTCACATCGGATCTTCACCTCCCGAGCAAGGGATGACCCAGGGATAGCCGCTACAGGACACCTCCCGAAAACACAGTCCATAAAATGGATAAATGAGCCCCTATAGCATAAACAACTCGCCGGATAGACATCACTTGCACCGAACCAAATAAGCGATCCTATTTGCCGAATCTACAGGGTCTTCATGCTCCCAAATCCGAATAACAGTCCAGCCGGATTCCTTTAACAGTCGATCCGTTTCGGCGTCACGTTCTCGATTTCTACGAACCTTCTCAGCCCAGTACTCTGCGTTCGTCGCCGACTTGGTGTGATGCTCAGGACAACCATGCCAGAAGCATCCGTCCATGAAGACCGCCACTTTCGCTTTGGTGAACACCATGTCCGCCGTACGCCGGACACTCGGCAGCGGACGGACAGAGACTCGATACCGGAGCCCGAGAGCGTGAGCCGCACGCCTGAGCGCGAGTTCCGGCCTCGTATCCCGCCCCCGGTTGGCCTGCATGCTCTTGCGGACACCCTCACTGGAGGCGCGAACTGGCCTCTCGACTGCCATGTGACCTACCGTATCGAGATCCGGACGCCCAAATTGAGAGCTCGGGTCGCCAGCAACCCATACACCGTGATACAGCATCGCCATAGTCTCGCAGTAGGACAAGTTGAACGGAGGGGGCACGTGCGAGAGGGGGTGACGCTGGTCGGCCGCTACCGGTTGGAGGAGCGGCTCGGACAAGGCGCCATGGGCGTTGTCTGGAAGGCGTTCGACCTACGGTTGGACCGTGAAGTGGCCGTGAAGATCCTCCCGGATCACCTGTCGGACGAACCGCGCAAGATCGAACGCTTCCTGGCAGAGGCGAAGATCGGTGCCGCGCTTCAGCATCCGGGCATCGTCGTGGTGTTCGATGTCGATGAGCACGAAGGGCGGCGCTTCTTCGTGATGGAGCTGTTGGCCGGCGAAGACCTCGCGAAAACGCTGTCGCGCTCACGCAACGGCCTACCGATCTCGAAGGTCGTCCGCATGAGCGAGCGGCTGGCTGATGCGCTCGCCGCCGCTCATGCCAAGAACGTCGTCCATCGGGACATCAAGCCCGCCAACGTCATGGTCCTTCCCGGTGAGCGGACGAAGATCTGCGACTTCGGAGTAGCGAGGATCAAGCGGGATTCGGTAGGGCAGGGGACCTCTGGAATCGGCACCGCCGCGTACATGGCGCCCGAGCAGTTCAATGGTCGTCTGGACGAGCGGGCCGATCTCTATTCCCTCGGCTGCGTCATGTACGAGATGCTGACAGGCGATCAACCCTTCATCGGGGGAAACGTCTACCAGCTCATGTACCAGCACGCGGAAGCCGAGCCGACGCTCCCGTCCACGATACGCGGCGAGACTCCGAGCGTTCTGGAAGAACTAGTGCTCGAGCTCATGACCAAGGACCCGAACAAACGACCACAGAAGGCTTCTGAGGTCGTCGCGCGTCTCAAGGCCATACGCGTTGAGACGCGGGCGGAGAAGCCGATCCCCTCCAAGGCCGTCACCTTGGTGGACGCAGAGCCTCCCTGCCCTACTAAAACCAGGCAGTTGTATCAGCGGCCCCCGATGCAGTTTCTGAAGTCCGGTTCGCCTGGGCGGCGCCGTACCGACGACAACGACGCCACCGCGAGAGCCATCGGTCAAGTCCTGACCGAAGCCAGCATGGACGCTAAGGTCACCGGAGGTGTCCGAGGCCCCTCATGCAGTCGATACGAGATCCGGTTGGGGTCGTCGGTGAGCCCTGAGGAGATCATCGCCCTCGCCCCCCAGGTCGCCCAGGCCGTCGGGAACACCGCCGTTCGGATCGTTCCGATGCCCAGGTCAACTTCCCCGCTGCCCGACGTCCGAGCCGTTGTGGTCGAGGTTCCGCACGCCAAGTTGGACATCATCAGTGTGGGTGATGTCCTCCGCGATGTGCCTGCCGTCGATGCCGACAGTCCGTTGCTCGTGGGACTCGGTCGCGACATCGACGGCCTGCCTGTCACGGTGGATCTGGCACGCGCCCCGCATCTACTGATCGGAGGTGCGGCGAGGAACGCCGGGGCCGATCCGGTGCACACGCTCATCACCTCCGTCCTCATGCAGGCGGGCGCCGATGAGGTTCGGATGCTTCTTGTGGACGGTCAGGCAGGCAGGCTCGCCTCCTTTGAGGGCCTCCCGCATCTGGTCGAGCCGATCGTCACCACACCGCAGGCGTCGGTGGAGACGCTGCAATGGGCCGTCGCGGAACTCGACCGTCGCTACGATGACCTGGCCGCCGCAGGATGTCGCACCGTCGGCCAGTACAACGAGGGTGTCTACGCAGGTCGGGTCCCGATCCCGCTGCGTCGCCTGGGAGACGCCCTACTTCCTCATCCGTTCATTCTGCTGGTCATCGGTGAACTCGCCGAGGTGGTGCGGGCGGCCCGTGGTCCGGTCGAGACCGCCCTCGTCCAGCTCACCCGGTTGGGGCGGGCGGTGGGGATCCACGTCGTCCTGCGTACGGCTCACTTTGACGAGCACACGCTCACCTCGCGGATCAGAGCATATGTCCCGTCCCGCCTCGGGCTCCCTGCTCCTTCCTCGGAGGCGAGTCTTCGGCTACTCGATCACGCGGGCGCGGAATCCCTGCGCGCAGGGGAGGCGCTCTTCCGACCGGGTGGAGGAGACCCGCCGAGTCTGCTGTACCTCGCACAGGTCTCCGACGAGGAGATCGCGGCAGTGACCGACCACTGCCGACGCCAGGGGTGATCCATCAGTTCAGGAACGGACTGGGTTCGCCGTACCACGACACGGAGAGCCGTTCCCGGGCCCGCGTGCAGGCGACGAACAGTAGGCACCGTTCCCGTTGCAGGTCGTTCCGGTGGGTCGGTGCATCCTCCTCCAGCGGCCGGATCGCCCCGCTGGAGGGAACCTGGTTGGCGCCGACACCTATTACGGCAACGCAGCGGAATTCCAGGCCTTTCATTCGGTGCATGGTCATCGTCTGGACGTGCCCCTCGACGATGTCCTTGTCCCTGGTCAGATGAGAGGCCGCGATACCCGCTCTGGCAAGGGCAGTGACCGTGTCCTGGGCGTGCGGACCTGATCTGGCCGCGATCCCGATCTCCTCGGGCCGGACTCCGGCTGAGATCCAGTCGCGTACGGTCTCCGCGACGTGTTCCAGCTCGGCGTTCTTGGTGGTGGCGCCGAACAGTTGGGGTCGGATGCCATGGACTTCGGAACGGCAGCCCGCCAACGTGGTCGGCTCGTCGTCAAGTCCGAGAACCTGTTCACCCGCGAGCATGGCGACGCTCCAGGAGAGAATCTCCGCTGTGGTCCGGTAATTGATCATCAGCCGGGTGGAACGACCGGCCACATGGATACCGACGGAGCCGAGTGTCACCCGATTGTCGTAGATGCGCTGGTGGGTGTCGCCGGCCAGGAAGACGTCGTCCGGTCCCGAGGAGACCGCGGATCGCAGCACCCGCCAACGGACTGGGTGCAAGTCCTGGGCTTCGTCCACCACCACGTGGTCGTACGGCTTGCCGCCTTCCTCGACAAGGAGACGGGCCGCGGCGGCACAAACGGTCTCGTAGGTGCGGGCGTTGCGTTCGGTCAGCTCCTGTTCGAACTCGGAGATGGCTCGCCAGATCTGCGCCCGCTGCAGTGGGCCCAGACGTCTGCCACGGCCGATACGCCGAGCGGTCAGATAGCCGTCCAAGGTCGTCACGTCCTGGGCGAGGACGACCTGCCGCCATTCCTCCGCGAGAAACGTCTCGCTATGGTCGAGCTCGCGCCTGCGGATGATCCTGCGCCATATGGCTCGCTCCTCCTCGTTCTGGAGGAGAGTGAACCTGCCGAGTCCTTGTTCGACGACTCGCCGCGCCACCTGGTCGACGGTCAGTACATCGATGCGAGAGAGGACCTCGTCGTCCTTCTCCAACAGACGAAGGGAGTCCGCCAGCGAGCGGGTGAGCGTCGTGGTGAAGGTGGTGAGCAGAACCCGTCCGCCTCGTGCCGCTAAGTGTCGAGCCCGATGCAGGGCGACGACCGTCTTACCGGTTCCTGGCCCGCCGATGACCTGGGCGGAGCCCGAGTAGGCACGGTAGGCGGTCTCTCGCTGAGTGGGGTGCAGGTAGACCCGCCAACGGGCGAAGGGCTTGTCGAACAACTCCATGAGCTCCTCGGGGCCTTCGACCAACGCCACCTTGTCCGGCATGCGCAGGACTGCGGCGGTCACGTCGTCCGGGTCGTACCGTTCCGGCTTGACCGATCCGACGATGTCATTCCACACATCCTCGGGTGACATCCCGGACGCCAGGCCGATCAGCACGTCGTACTGGACCTGAGGAAGACGTCCTTCCAGGGCCTCCAGCATCCCGATGTCGGTCAGCATGCGGGCGAATTTCCGGATCTGGTCGTCGACACCGAGTCGTACCAGATCGGCGTCCGACACATGGGCGAACACCGGCTGGACGGTCGCTTCGGGTTCCGCCGAGAGCCGCTGGATGGTGGCGTCGATCGTCTGAGTGTCGCGGATCTCCATGTGCCCGGTGGCGGTGTTGACGGAGACCCGGCGGTGTTGCGCCCATGCATAGGCTTCGTCGTGATTGTCCACCCTCAACAACGTGTACTGGTCGCCGGACTCAGGGGCCAGCACGATGCCGCGGTACTTCAGATCGATCCGGATGCTCTTCAGCCGGTCGTCGCGAACGTGGTTGAGTTTCTCCAGGTGGGCGCCGGCGTGCGAGGTCTGCTCGAATTTGAGGATCGTCTCGACGACCTTTTGCTGCATCGGCCGTTCCAGGCGGACCAGGTCCTGGAGGAAGTCCCGATGGATGCCCAGCCTGGCCACGCCAGCCCCCTTCTTCGTCTGCGGACCGCTGTCCGGCTCGGAAGGAGCCGGACAGCGGTTGATCACCGTAGCCCGTTCACCGTGGAGAAGAAACCGGTCGACGGGTCTTCGGGGGTGCCGACGATCAGTGCTCGGTCCAGGAAGACGTTGTTGGACTCGCAACTGGTCTCGGCCAGCAGTACGCAGGCATGGCATGCTGCCAGGTTGAGGCTCTCCGAACCACGGGCCTCCGACTCGATGCAGGGCGGGTCCTGCGAGCACCAGGTGGCGCGGGCGAGAGCCGATTCGAACGAGCTGTACAGACGTCGGGGCTCGCCTTGTGCTACCACTCCACCGAGGCTCCCCTCAGAGTCGCTGGTGGCGGTGTAGATGAGCACGCCAGCCATGTCGTCCGACACATAGAGGCGTTCGCGGAGCGCCGCCGCCGGGTAACCGGCCTCCAATGTCCACTCATTGATGAGGATATGCGCCAGGGTGTGCAGCAGCACATAGCGAGGAGTGATCGGAGAGCGGACGCTTTCGGTCGGTTTGCCGTCACCGATCCGTCGGCGCAACTGCGCGGTGTGGTTACGCCAGATCCTCTCGGCACGCTCGACCGGACCCGACCGATTCTCCCACTCGTGGAGCTTCTTCTGGTCGATGGCGAGGAAGACGCCCTCACCGCTGATCTCGATGGCGGGCAACCAGTCGACGTGCGCCCTGGAGAGCGCGGCTTTCCGGAGATCCGTATTGGTGGGGTCGGGCATTTCGACCCGGGTGAACGACTGGAGTGCACGCACCTCACGCAGCCGTTTGACCAGCATCGACTTCTCGACACCATACGGAAGCGCGGCGGACGGGTCCAGTGTGGGCTGAACACACTCGAAGTCCTCACCCCGATCGACATGAACCGTCCCGTCGTACAGCTTCTCGTACTCCTGACGTCTCAGGTCGTTCGCGGGCTCGAACGCGGCCGACTCATCGGAGTCGGGACCGGCACTCGACTCCAGCTCCCGCCTCCGTCTGACGGCTTCCAGGATGTCCTCCGCCGTGAACCGGATGTCGTCCAGGATTCCCGACCGCTTGATGTTGTTCAGGATCGCGGCTTCGGAGACTCTGTCATCGATGAGTCCGCTGAATCCGTCGTAATAAGGGTTCAGCCGCTGCTGCAGGGTCTCCGACCATGGCGGGATCGACAGTGCCGAACGGTTGATCGGGAACCAGGTGGCCGAGGAGCCTCGCTGAAGCGTCCGGGGCACGGCCGAACAGCCAGGCTGTTCCGCTCCTCGCCCGAGCCAGGGGCGACGACCCTTGCATTTGATTCCCAACGACTCCATGGCAGCACGGCCGAAAGCACCCTCCAAGGACACGGGGCGCACGCCACAACTGCACTTGATGACTACCGAGCGCAACGAGGCCGTTCGACCCGTGCTGTGCAGGCTGAGCTGGTGCTCTCCTTCGTGCGCGCCCCCACCGGAGGCGCTCTTCTTGTGGGCCCAGGAGAAATACGGGAAGTCATCAAGATGCCCGTTCTCGCAGGCGATCACGAATCGGGATGGCACGAGGGCCTTTTCGCAGGCCCCGCAGAGGCTCTTGCCCGCCGGAGAGCCGAATTTTCTGAACTCCTGCAATCGGTTACAACCGGGGCAGGAGTAAATCTCAGGAAACATCCTGATCTTCACCCCGTTGCCGGATGACGGCTTGTCGGCTGGAGGCAGCTGGAACTTGGAAACGCCCAGCCAGTGCTGGAGCCGAGGCTCGTAGATGACCCCCGACGGGCGGACTCTCCACGTGTCCAGGCCGCTCACGATGTACGACTGGTCCTCGATGGCCACCATCCCGCCCACACCATAGGTGGTGATCATTTGAGCTCGCCGTACCCCACCGACGGGCTTGCTCGTGATTTCCTGTTCACCGTTCTTGCGAGCACCGGTGCGACGGTTGCGCAGCGCCATGTCACTTCTCCAGATAGAGGTCGGATTCGACGTCGACGTCGCGCAGGCTCCACAGAGTCGGAAAGGCGTCATCGAGGTCTTCGTCGGAGTGGCTACGCAGAAGCGCGGCGTCGCTCGACCGTTTCACGCTCCGTTTGAACGTGGGTTTCGCCCAGTAGACCAACTCCGGGTTCCCCTCGGCCAGTTTGATCCACCAGTTGATGGTGTCATCAAGGTCTTCAGTTGTGCCCTGAAGCTCCTCCGGCGCGACCGCCGCGACCCGGGCCAGGATCAGATCCCTGAGCGCCTCCAGCCGATGCTCGTGGTCCCGCACCAGAGCCGCCGCCCCATTCGGGCGGAGTTCGGGGTGGATCAACCGCGCCAACCCGATCAGGACCGCGTGTAGGGCCCGGTCCCGAGCACGGGCGGAGAACGGAGTCACGCTGGTCGCTTCGACCTGCCGGTAAAGCGCCGAGTGGTAGGAGACGAAGCTCTCGTAGTGCGAACGGTCCCGGGAACGGCTCGCATTGAAGAGCATCGCGACCAGCCCTGGGTGTTGCCGGCCCACGCGACTGCTCGACTGGATGTACTCGGCGGTGGTCTGTGGCTGACCCGTGATCGCCATCAGGCCCAGCCGGTCCACGTCCACGCCGACGGAGATCATGTTGGTGGCGAGAACGGTGTCGAAGACGTCTCCATTGGGCAACCCCCGCTCCAGATCCTTCAGTCGCTGGGGAATGTCGCTGGAATTCACCCGGCTCGTCAGCTCGGTGGGAAGCTCGACGAACCGTGCTTTTCCGCCGTTCCGCTCGGCCAGGAGGTGCAGCCGGTCCTGGACATCGTCGTGAACCTGCAGTTCCGCCGCTGCTAGCAACCGGAGGCTATTGAAGTAGCCGATCAGCGTCCAGTAGGCGTCACGGACTTTCTCGTCCCCCTCGATGTCGGCCGCATGGTGCAGCAGCGCCGCATAAGCCCGGACCAGCAGCGTGGCCTGACTGGAGCTGGGCGCGAACAGTCCGACATAGCGACGGGACGCCTTCTCCTCGGCCGGCGTCTCCACCGCGAACCAGGAATCACGGGCATCAAGACCGGCTGGCGGGAACTGCCGAACCTCGCGGTTGAACAGCCTCTCACCCTGCTCTTTCGCACGACGGATCGTCGCCGTGGAAGCGATGACCTTCGGCTCGTCACAGGCGATGTCGATCGCGGTCTCGTACAGACCGGTGAGACTACCGAGCGGACCGGAGATCAGGTGCAGCTCGTCCTGGACGATCAGCTCCGGAGGCGGCGCCGTGCTCCCCTCGTTCCGGTTGAACAGCGCCGCAACCTCGTCCTTCCAGGTGATCTGGGCGAACTTGTCGACCGTCGCGATGACCAACGTGGGACGGACCTCGTAGATCCTCTCATCGACGACGTGGACCGGCAGCGCGTCTCGGAAGTCGCACTCGGATGCCGGACAGAAGATCCGCATGTGCGAGGTCGTCACGTCGATGTCGTACTGATGCTCGTCGATCGCGGTTCCGCACCAGGGGCAGTTGCACAACTGCACCGGGTTCTCCGTGTGGACCTTCTCACCGGCACGCATCCGATCGACAGCGGTCGCCGCCTCCTTCAGCTTGTTGGGGGTGGCGGCCGCCCCGACCCACATGCCGATCGAGATGGTCTCGTTCCCGAAGTCGTTCGGCCGTTCCCGCCGGATCATCTCCATGGCACAGATGAGGGCGGCGGCCCGCTCGAACTGTTGCAGAGTGAGAAGCCTCAGTGTGTAGCGCATCAGAGCGGTGACACCACCGCCGGAGTCGCCCTTGCGCATTCGGCGGAGGAACACCGTAAACGCGATGATCCCCAGATACGCCTCGGTCTTTCCACCACCAGTGGGAAACCAGAGCAGGTCGGCCTTACGGCGATCGTCATGGTCGGGATCGACGATGCCCTCCAGGCACAGCAGCATGAAGGCGAGCTGGAATGGACGCCACCGTCCGTCGTACTTAATCTCGCCCTGTCGGCCCGCCTTGATCCAGCTGGTACGGCCACGCTGCACGGCCATGGCCCGGTTCGCGTACTGGAAGGCGGTCATGGCGACCGAGTCCTGACGGAGCACCTCGATTCCCGCGGCCATCCGGTCACAGGCTTCCTCGCACTGCCTGATCTGCTCCTCCGCAACCTTCCCGTAGGAGGTCGAGCGGAGAAGCCTGGCTTCTTCGGCCCGTTCGGTGATCCAGGAACGGTATCCCTCCACCAACCGCCGGAGGGTGTTCATCACGTCCGACGTGCTGGCCTCCGCGAGGTAGAGCATCTCCAACCCCGGGATGTCGATCTCCGGGTTGGAATCGGTCAGCAGCACCTCCTTCGTGGGGACGAACGAGGTCCACACCGCGGCCACCGCCCCGGGACGCCCTTTGAGTAGTTCCTCGTCCCGGGGCGCGGGAGGCGTCCAGTCCCAGTCGGCGGCGCATCCATGCCCGATAGCGAAGGCAGGCATGTGCCGGTACAGAAGACTGTTGACGAGGACCTCGTCCTCGTCCGCGCCTACCGGTACGGGCCGTTCCACGAGCGCCTTGGTTCCGTCCGGGCCCGCGACGTGGATGGTCGGTTGAAACAGGCAGTGAGCGTCCTTGAGGTCGTACTTGTCGACCTCAAGGACGTTCAACAGGGCGGCCGTCACGGCGACCGCTCCAGTCCCCGGGTCGGCGCTCCTGATCCTGAGTCGCAGTTCGACCCCAGGCGCGAGAGTTTCGGCGACCGACCTCGGAGAGGTGATGTCCACGGGGACCGGATCGAGTTCCAGGACACGCCTCCGCCACCGCAGGTCCTGTTCCTCGGTCGTGCGGCGGGCCGCCCGTTGGGCCTTGACCGGCTGCCCCGTCTTGTCGATCGGTTCGTACATCGCCGCGGTGACCGTCACCATGATGACGGAGGACTCCGTCGGATCGACGCCGAATGTCAGGCCCATGGACGAAGGAAACTGCCGGTTCGCCATGGCGACTCCCGTGTCCGGGACATCGTCCACCGCGGCGGCGTCGGATGCCTGGTCGTCCTCGAGCTCCGCATGCTCCTCGTAGACGCGCTCGTCGTCAGCGTCCCGAGGGAAGAGGATTCCGGTGGCGTACATGGTGACCGGCGCGTCAGTGAGGATCTCCTCCTCACCACCGACGGGGCCGAGTATGTCCAGCCGGAGCCGGTCGACGAGTTCTTCCCTGAACCGGTAGTGCTTACTGTGTCGCGACATCGGGCTCTTCCTCCTGCTCGTTCTTGTCCCAGACGAAATGACCTAGACCGACCAACCGGGGAGCGAGCCACACGCCGTACGGCCCCAGTCCCCCGCGGACGCCGGCGGCCTCACTGCCGGCGACGGTCTCGACCGCATCGATCCGAATCCCGGTGATGGTCCGGGGCCACTTTCTGGGCTCGTAGTTACCGCTGAGCTTCAGATGCCGATAGAGATCGGAATGGAACCGGGAAGATGTGGTCCCGATCGGCCTGCCCATATGCATGACGAGATACGGTGGACTCTCCTGAAGGCCGATCGCCTCGGGATGCAACCGCTCCAGGGTGACCTCGTCTCCTGCTCGTACCTTGGCGGCGAGATAGTCCTGCACCTCGGGTGGTTCCGCTTCGAAGTCACGTGTTCCCGCCGGTTGCTCGGTGTGCACGTCCCCACCGACGATCTCCACGCCCTTGCGGACCCAGTACTGGAAGAAGTAACGGGCCCATCTACGGATGTCCTTGTCCTGCCGGATGTTGCTCATGTCCAGGGAACGGAGCCAGTACAGCTCATCGCGAGGCCGAGTCATGGCCACATAGAGCATCCTGGCCTCTTCTGCGGGATCGACCACTCGGGCAGGCTTGCCCTTCTTGGGCTTCGTCTCCACAGGTTGCAGAGACCCAGGATCCACGACCAGGACCCGGTCGAACTCCAGCCCTTTCGCCCGATGAAACGACGAGACCACCAACTGTGCGCGCGGTTGCGCGGTGAGTTCGTCCGGGAGCCGTCCAGCAGAGATCGCAGCACGCAGCCGTCCGAGATCGAGACTGCGTCTCCCACTCCTGTCGGATCCCGTCCGAAGCAGCAACCGCCACAGCTGGTCCACAGCCACGTCATCCGGCAACGGCAGTTCCGCACCGATCTCATCGAAACGAGACCTGCTCAGCAAGGAGGCATCACACCGTCGCAGGAGCAGTCCGACCCAGGCCGGGGCGACCCGATCCTGGGCCGACCTCTGCAGTCGGTGTGGGACACCGATCTCATGCAGTCTCTCCGAGACGACCAGTGCTTGGCCGTTGGTACGGCACAACACTGCAGTCGTACCCTCGTAACCGGTGAGGGCACCGGCCGCGAAGTCTTGGTCTAGATCGCCGAAGTCAAGACAGTGCTTCAGTTCGGCTCGCAGGTCCTCGTAACACGAACCACCGTCTTCGCTCCTGGTCTCAGCGATCGATCTGAGCCGAGGACCATACCCAAGTGCCACCTTGGCATCGTCGCTGCGCGCTCTGAAGTTCCGCGTGAGGTGGAGCTCGACGAGTTCCTCCCCGAAGGTCGCTCTCAGCCAGTCGAAGAACCGGTTGGTCTCACCGGCCCGTTGTACCTCGTCCTTGACCGTGAACCCGTAGATCGACTGTGCCGAGTCTCCGACGACGGTGAACCCGCAGTCGAAACGTTCCAATAGCACCTCCACCAGTTCCCGCCGACCACCGACCAAGTCCTGCACCTCGTCGATGACCACATGGCGCAGGTCCTCGTACAGCTCATCCGCGAGGCCGTCCTCGATCGCCTGTCGCGCGCCGTCGATCCGCGCGTTGAAGGACCGGCTCCACCAATCGCCATCGGCGTCGATCTGGGTGAGCAACTCGAGTGCCCAGGAGTCGAAGGTTCGTGCCCGTACATGACGCGCCGATTCCCCATGCCGCACGAGCCTGCCGCGCAGTTCCCGCACCGCAGCCCGGGAGAAGGTGAGCACCAGGATCTCTCCGGCACTCAAATCTTCCTCCGCGACCAACCGGTCCAGTCTCCGGATCAGAGTGTGGGTCTTGCCCGCGCCGGCCCCGGCAGTGACCAGGAGCAGAGCATCCGCAGGCCGGGCCACCACCGTCTCCTGCTCCTGGGTGAGCGGAGAAGTGTCCTCGTAGGTGCCGCTCACCGCCGACCCCACAGGTGTTCGAACTGGGTGAAGGCGAGTTTCCTGTCGTAGTTGCTGATGTTGTCCGCCACGTCGAGGATCAGACAGGTCTCCTTACCGCCGTTCTTCGGGCCGCGCAGACCACGACCGATCATCTGCTGGTAGACGTTCGGGCTATAGGTCGGGCGGGCCACGATGACCACCTCGGTCGCGGGTGCGTCGAATCCCTGTGCGAGCACGCCGAAGTTCGTAAGAACCCGGGTCTCCCGCTTTCGGAACCTCTCGATGCGTGCGCGCCGATCGACGTCAGGCGTGGTCGAATCGATGAAGTCGGACGAGATGCCTCGGTCCTTGAGCAGAGCCGCCATCATCCTCGCGTGATTCACCGAGGTGGCGAACAGCAGCACCGGGCTGTCTTCAGGCAGACGCTTGATCTCGTTGATCAGCATGCGGTTCCGTTCGCTGTCCAACCCCAGCTTCTCCTCCACTGAAGAAGGCAGTCGGCCTCCGCGGAACCCGGCGGCCTCCTCCAGTTCCTTCGCGTCCAGCTCGAAGGTCGCGCCAGGGAGCTGCCGGTGCTCGACCCTCGCCAGCACCCCCAGCTCCTGGAGTTCGCGGTACGGCTCGGAAGCGAAGACTCCTTCGTCCAGTCGGTATCTGCTGTACCGATCCGCCAGTCGGCGGGTCTCCTCCTCGTTGAACCCGCGGAACGGTGTCGCGGTGAGCCCGATCAGCGGCCGCGTGGACTCCCGGTGCGTCAGCCCGAGCGACTTGAACAGGCTGGTGTATCGGGGAGTGATCGATACGTGGGCCTCGTCCACGATGACCATCGCCGCGTCCCGAAGCCAGGTGTATTCGTTCTTGTCCAGGCAGGCTTCAAGCTTGGCATCGGTGGCGACGACGAGGTGCGGTGTCTCCTTGACCGCGGTGGCCTCCCGGCTCTCCCAGAGGCGGTTGATGGTCAGGCGCTCTTCCGGCCCGACCTTCGACCACACGAAGGACCAGCTCTGTACCGCCTGCTCACACAGCTCTCCCGTCTGCGCGATCCACAGCACCGGCCGCCCGTCGAGACCTCGCTCCTTGATGACCCGAATCACAGCTTCGGCCGCCACTCGGGTCTTACCCGCACCAGTGGGCAGGCAGAGCATGGCCCTCGGCGCCTTATAACTGGTGAGCAGCTCGAACATGTTCGTCGCGAGCTTCTCCTGGTAGTCGTGGAGCCGTGGGTAGGCGGTTGGTCCGCCGACGATCTCGACGGGACGGAGGGCTTCGCTCTTCGTCCCCGCGTAAGACTCTGAGAAACCGATCTCAGTCACGAGCCGGAGCGAGTTGGTGTCACCTCGGAATCCCACCGACGCTTCAGGCACATTTGCCTCAATGTCCTTGCGATAGACACGCAGAGAGTCCGGCCCGTAGGCGTTATGCGCCAGTTCCGCGATGCGCCGATCGTCTGCAGCCTTCCCCTTCTCTGCGATCTCGGTCTCCAGCAGGCCTTGAGGAAGTCCCTTCTTGAGGGCCTCCGCGCCGACCAGTTCGAGCAGCTTTTCGGCGGCGCTCTCGGCCTTGCGAGCACGCTGAAGGCGTTCGTTCTTACGCTGATGCTCGCGGCGGTCCAGGACAAGCCTGCAGCCGTTCATTCCGAGATCGAGCTTGAGCACACGGTCGACCTCGGCCAGAGCCGCGAGGTCGTTCTCCGGCTTGAGGACGTACACCACGCGGTCCTGAGCCTGGGCCGCAGAGGGGATCACACTGGAGCGCATCCCGTTCGGGGTACGGGTGATCTCCGCCAGCTCACCGCAGTGCATCAGCGACCAGCCATCAACCTGGTTCCGCTTAATAATCTTCAAATGTGGGAACTCCTCGATCAGCGGTACGGCCTCCGCCTGCCCGACCCAGCGGAGCTCCTTCTGGATCACGTCCGAAGGGGAGAGCATCTTCCAGTGCTCCCGCATCCGCGCCGCCACCTGCTCTGTCGGCACGAGGAGAGCGGGCAGGCGCTCCTGAACGAGCACCTCGTACTCCACGTGACTCGCTGTAACGACGATGTCGGAGTCCTCGACGTCGTTGCGCCATTCGTCCCCGACCCGGCAGCGGGTCGTTACTCCAGCAGGCCACTCCTCCACACCGGCTTCGAATAACAGCGCGTAGACCTTGCCGGGGAAGGTGTCGTCCTCGGACCCCGCCGCCTCCTCCACGAGCTCCGCCCAGAGCGGAGCACGTATGTCCGACAGGTCGCCGGGAAGTCCCAGCATGTCCGCCAAGGCGACGGAGACGTTCGCCACCGGCAGGACGCTCTGGTATTGGAGAAGCTGTGGGCCTACACAGCGGGTGACCTGTCGCAGATCCTTCGAGGTCCGCAGGTAGCCGTACGTCCGCGCAACCCACTTCAGCGGGGACATGACCGGTTGACGGGCGGCTGCCGTCTGCCTACCGACCCGCATCGTCCAGGTGGTCACCAGGCCGAGCTCAGGGATGTTCCGGAGAAACGCGTCCCGTCCCTCCTGGGACAGCTCCGTGAGGAAGTGCAACGGACCAGCAGGGCTGGTGCCGTCGAGCTTCATGGCGGACTGGGAGAAGGATGTCTCCTTCCCTGCCGGAGTACGACGGTAACGCTTCCACCGGCTCTCAGCGTATTCCGCGAACCATGGCTCATCACGTGGGTCGATGCTCGACACCGGCCCGTCACGCAGTCCGAGGTCACGCAGGATCGGCTTGTCCTGGCTGTGGAATTCGAGATCGACAGCGATCTTCCCGTCCCGAGATCCGTCTGCGGGAACCACCTTTCCAGGCATCAGGCAGTCACGGATCCGGCGGAACTCTCCCGACCTTGTCCGCACTTTCAGTGCCTTGGAGGTGACAACATTCCCGGCCTTGAGCGCGGAAAGGACGGCCGCGGGACCGGCCAACCGAGAGAGCTTCCAGAACGAGATCCACTCGCCGTCGGTGTAGTCGCTGAATCCTCGCTCCACAACTGAGGCGAAGCGGCCAGGATAGTCGGCCTCGTGCACTCCGATCGTGTCGAGAGCCGAGACGACGTTCGCGTCATCAGCGTAGACGGCCTCGGCGACATAGGTGGTGTTGTCGGCAAGGCCGTCGCTGGTGCTACGCCGAAAGACAACGTCGGAAGGCGCGACCAGCCTGTGGGACTCGGTGAGGATGACCTTCGCCCTCATCGCCTGCTCGGCCATGAGCGGTTCGTAGCGCTTCATGCCAGCCACGATTTTGATCGCTCTGGCGGACGCTCGGGGCGACTTGTCCTCCACTAGAGCCTCGAGCCACTGACAGATGGACGCTCGAGAGACGTCGGCCGCCGCAAGGATGTGGTTGGCGCTGTCGCGCCGTTGCTTGGTGCGTTCCACAGAGTGGTGACACCAGTTCGTGGGCCGACCGGAGTGGTCGGCCCACAACGCCAGCCATTCAGGACGAAGTCCTTCCGGATGGAACCGAATCGTGGCCACAGTGCCGAATTCCCCGTTCTGGTCAGGGAGGGTCGGCTTGGCGGCGGCGATCGACCAAACCTTCGAGACCAGGTCCTCCGCCGCCCACTGGGGCTCCTCTCGACCACGGGCCGGCATGCTGTCGAGATGGGCACAGGGGTCGTTCACCCGGGCCAGCGCCGGCAGTGAGTCGACGACGAGGTCCGCCATGACCTCGATCAACTCATCGTTGAACGCGTTTCTACTGTAGAGATTCTGCCGATCCTCGCTGGTCTTCCAGGGGGCGTTGAATATCCCACGTGCCGTGGTCTTGTAGTTGGTCGGGAAGAAGGCCCAGAACTCACCGATCTTGTTGGCCCGTCGACTTTCCTCGCCGGCGTTGTCGGGCACGGCCCAGGAGAGCTCGACCTCGGGACGGTCGTGGAGCTCACCCGCCTCCTCAAGGGACACGGTGGAGGGCCGATGAGTCCGTGAGAAGACCCGCCAGTGATCGGTCACCTCTCCTCCAGGAGTTTTGACCGTCTGCAGCCGTCGCTGCTCGCCCCTCACCTCCTGAAAAATCTGTCGCTTGACGACCTTCGACGATCTCCGGTCTTCCAATGTGACCGTTCCGACATGAGGAGAGAACAACGAGAATTCCGCGGGGAATTCAACCAAGTCCTTGGCGAGGCGGTTCACCGCCGTCGGCTTCAGGGGAAGTCGTACGACAGTGGTGGCCCACTCCAGCAGTTCACCGAGAACTGGATCCGCCGCGGCAGCTCGATCCCGGTCGATCGGCCGGGCCATGCGCAGCACCGGAATCTCCTTGGCGTCGGGATGGACTTCCCTGATCCGCCGATCGGACCACTCACGGTCGAACCCGAAGCTCTTGTCATCCTCCCTGCTGAAGAACTCCGGCATGTCGGTGACGCTCAGCACGGACTTCACCCCGACCCCGAAGCGTCCGATCTGTCCACCCCGCTTCCGGGAGACACCCATGCGGAGGATCGTGTCCACACCTTCAGGAGTGATCGGAGAGCCCTGGTTCGCGCAGTAGAGATGGCTCTTGGTCAGAACAACGGCGATCTCCCCTCCTGGATCGCCGCGCAACTCATCAGCACCGTTCTGGACCAGCTCGTAGACCTGACGGTCGCCGTACCCGCCTTCCTTGATGCGCCGCTCACCGTTGGCATGTTCCTGGATGAGGCCCGGATCGATGCGGTAGGTCTCCAAAACACGGGCGGATTGCCCGATGACAAGCTGAAGAATGGATGGCGCGAGGTTGCTCATAAGCGATCAACTCCTGGGAAGACGGAGCCTTAAGGGATGCCGAGGGATAGGAAATCGACCAATGAAGGCATGCCGAATAAATTTTTGGCAAATATCAGGTCAAAGCAGGTGAAAAATTAGTCAAATACGTCGCGGGACACACTTGGAAGCAGGGGGTGGACGACGATTAAGGGAACAACTCACCCCTTAGGCAGATCTTGCCGTTACCTGCCATCCGAGATGGAGTAATGCTGGCATATCTATCGATTGATACTCAAGGGGGCAAAGGAAATAATCTTCCACATGAGGCCAGAGCGCACCCGCCACGACACCATCCCCCGGGGAGGCCGAGAAGGAGAGTGAAGATCGACAGAAGGGCGCCCCCTTGGCCCGTGGCGGGTCACGCCCAACAGATCGAACCATAGGGAAGATCAACTTCTGGTGGTGTCAAGTTTTGTTTGACGGTATCCTGGGCGTCAAATGCACACGTTCCGCCTGGAAGGTCCGCTGATGACACAGCATGACAGTGACGTCCCGGTGGAGCCAGAGGCTTTCGGCATATGGCTCGGCCGGCAGCTGCGGCGCAGGGGAATGAGCCAGTCCGAGCTCGCAGCCGAACTCGATGTCACCCGCGCGGCCGTCTCAGCCTGGATCACCGGCCGGGCCACACCTCGAATCGAGAAGATCCAGGCCATCGAGGAGATTCTCGGGCTGGCCACAGGATCGTCCGCCACCCGGGACGAAGCACCCGACTCGGCCGGCTCGATCGGTTGGCATCACCGGCCTGCGCATCCCGATGGAGGCCGCGAGCTAGGCAATGCCGCCGCCTTCGCATTCGACTCCAACCTCACCGTTCTGGCTCGAGAGGCCACGCAGAACAGCCTTGATGAACGACACGACATGAGCCGACCGGTCCGGGTCCGATTCATCCTCCATGAGGTCACCGGCGAACGACTGCGTCGACTGCAGGAGGCATTGCGTTGGGACGACCTCATGCCGCACTTCCAGGCCGCAGCGGACACTGGGCAGAAAGTGGGCAGGGTTCTCGCCAACGGCCTGCGCGAACTCCACGAGCGGAGCAGTCTGCTGCTGCTGCGGATCGACGACTACAACGCCAGCGGACTGACCGGCCCCGAATACGACGACGGTCGCTTCGCCGCCGTGGTGCGCCGCCAGCTCGACAGCCACAAGAAGGGCTCGGCGGGCGGTTCCTACGGTCTGGGCAAGGCGACCCTCTGGGCCACCAGCCAATTCGGCCTGGTCATCGTGAACAGCACTCTTTCAGAGCCACACGAGGGCCGGTGCGATCGTCGCCTCATCGGCCGGCTTGATCTCCCCTGGCATGAGATCTGCGGCATGCAGTACGCGGGGCCCGCTTGGCTCGGAGAAACCGACCCGTTCCGTGGAGGCGCGGCTCGGTCCTGGTGGGCGGGTGAACGCACCGCGGAGGAGCTTTACCTCACGAGAGGAAGCAATGATCCCGGCACCAGTTTCCTGATCGTCGGCGCTCATGATCCATCGGGTGAGGCAACGGACCTGGAAGGGATGCATCAGGCTCTGGTCCGAGGGCTGGCGACCGGATTCTGGGCATCGATGGTGACCGGTCGTGACTCCGTTCCGATGCTGGAAGCCTCGGTCGAGGCCTTTCGGAACGGTCAGGTCGCCGTCGCCGAGGAACGCGTCGACCCGCATCGCTACGAACCCGCTCGGAGCCGTGCCGTGCAGGCATTCCTCGACGGGAACACCGTCTCGCAGATCACCGCAGCTGACGACGTCGTCGCGCTTCCCATTCCGCTCACCCTGCCGCCACTCAAAGGCGCGGAAAAGACCAAACCAGTCACGCACGAAGCGGTCCTACTGGTCACGCCGACCAGTGATGATGACGAGAAACCGAATCGACTGGTTTGTATGCGTGGCAGCCGGATGGCTGTGCTGGACCGCACCGTCAGCGATGTGCCGTTGGGCGCCATGCGGTTCCAGGCAGTACTACTCGCGGGTAAGGCCACTCGGTCTCTTGGTACGGACGCCGAGTCGGCCGAGGCGTTCCTCCGTGCCGCCGAGCCGCCTGAGCACAACGACTGGAAGCAGACTGAAGACCTCACATCGAGTTACGCTCGCGGTGCCGCCACGCGCCTCAAGGAATTTCGCAAGGCGATGCTCGAACACGTGCGCGACGCCGTTCGCCCTAGCGAGCGTGTCTCGGAAGAGGAGACACCGGCCGTGTTGCGCAAGCTGCTACGGCTCGATCCTCCGCCCACACCTCGAAGCCCTGGCTACCCCACGGTCAAGAGTGCCACGGGGTCGATCGACTCGGACGGCGCCTGGCGGATCAGGGTCGAGGTCAAGCTGCCAGAACGCGATGATCCTTGGCTGCTCCGTCCGTTGCTGCGTTTCACCACGCGCTCAGGACCACGACCCGACATCCAGTGGGCACGAATCACCGCCGAGTCGCGCTGTGAGGTGACCGACGAAGGCAATCTGCGGTGTGAGGAGGGTGCCCGAAGCGCCGTGTTCGCAGGAGTCAGCGATGTGACGAGCCACCCGGTATCCGCACGAATGGCCGGCATCGAAGTCGACCTCGTCCGGGCGAAGGAGGGCATGCGATGAAGCGGATCCTTCCCTACCAGGTCGTAGCGGGTGACGTGTCACTGGAAGTCCGTGAGGTCAGGTTGGACGACGTAGCTCTCCCGTACGAAATGATCTCTACTTCGGAGCGGGTCGTGGCGCTGCACCAGATCGGCGGGGACAACTGGCGAACCGCCAGACTGTCGGTGGCGGTTCGTGCTTCTGAGCAGGAACTTCGGCTTGGCCCCTGGGTCGGCATGGAGTGCCTGATCATGCTGTCTGAGCGCCGTACCAACACCCGTACGGCGACGTCCCTCGCTTGGCAACGGCCCGGTGAGTGGGCCGGTGAGGTCGAGCTTCAGCATGACCACCATTTGGCCCGAGTCGAGCTGATCGGACAGTTGGTCGCCATCGTCGACGACGTTCCGGGTCGCGTGATCGCGACTACCGAGGCTCCTTGGACCGTTGATCTTCAGGCTCGCACTCCCACGCGACGTGAGGAGATCCGGAGCCGTTGGGCGGACTTCGGTGACGAGGGCAATCCGCAGTTGCACCCCTTCAAGAACGATCCCTGGACGCTAGAAGCAGTGGGTGAAGAGCCCGTCCTTTATCTGAACAGTGGATTTGAAGGCCTGAAAGGTCTGCTTGAGAGCGGCCGAGCCGCGGACCGGGCGGCACGTGACGCGCTCGCCGCCCAGATCGCCATGGACGTGTGGGCTGTTCTGTTCAACGCAGCGATATATCAGGACGATGGTGACATCCCGGAGTGGCCGGGTGGGTGGCGTGATTCGGTGCTCCGACGGATGCTCCCAGACCTGTTCTCCGAGCACTCCCCTGACGACGCGCTCGTAGAGGTGATGAACCGACGACGGACAGGTAACGGCGGCGGCGATCTACAGACTCGTATCCTGCACGCGGCAGGCAAACAGGCCAGCATGCCGCGGAATCTCGGCGGTCTCATCCGCACGCTGCGCCATACCGGAGGGGAGGACGAGTGAACAGCATCCCTGATCGGATCGGTTTCCTTTCTGACGAAGCTGCGGCCAAGTTCCTCACATCGGCCGTGTTGGAGCAGAGAGAGCCCCTGCCCATCGCCGCCATTGACCGGATGGCTCAACCAGGACGATGGGGAGCCGAACCGGTCCGGCAACTCGTGGACGAGGCCATGAAGCGCTTCGAGCCGGAGTCCCGGACCTCTGCCGACGCATGGTTGGCTCCGACCTTGCACGCCACCCTGCGTCTGACCCGTCGTGAAGCCTCGGACTCTCGAATCTGGAACCATCTGGCACTGCGGGTGGCCCCCGACTATGTGTTCTGGCGGCATCCGGGACGGCCACCGACTCCGACCGTCAACCGGGGACGCTTCTCGGGGCCGTTTTACTCCCAGGTGTTCGCCCGACTGTGGTGGGCGGCGGAGCTCTTCCGCAACGGTTCCGATTACAAGCCGGTCGTGGTCGCCTGCGGTAACCAGGACATTCTCAACACGGTCCTCCGCCTTGAGGTGATCCTGCACCGGCCCACGGCCCAAGCTATCCTCCGACTCCTGTCCAGAGGTACGGTCCGGACCGGACGCGAGGTCAACGCCTTGGCACAAGCGGTGAACACGGCGGGCAGCACCATCACGTACGAGTCCCTCGCGCCCGATGCCATCCAGGATGCCGACTCCTACCGGGACTGGATCGAGGACCTGGCGGGCGTGCTGGTGCCGTACGACTCATTGCCGGACGGCCCGGACGACGGTCGAGTTCCGTCCCGAGCAGTGGAGGTTCTGGTGCCCTTCTTCGAGAGGCTGTTCGCAGAGGCCCCAGTGCGCGGTCGGGCGGAACAGAGGGAGGCCGCCGAGTGAGTCGGCGTTTCAGAAGCCTGGAGATCTGTGCGGGTGCCGGAGGTCAGGCACTCGGGTTGGAACAGGCGGGATTCGATCCCGTTATGCTCATCGACAATGATCCACATGCCTGCACCACACTTCGGGCGAACCGACCAAACTGGCGGGTGCTAAAGGCGGACCTCAAAGGTTTCGTCGGCACCGAGCACGATGACGTCTCCGACGTCGATCTTCTCTCCGGCGGTGTACCTTCCGCACCCTTCTCCATAGCGGGCAAGCAGCACGGCACGGCGGACAGCCGTGACATGCTCAGAACGGCGATCTTTCTCGCGATGGACGTCCGACCACGGGCAATCATGCTTGAGACCACCCCCAACCTGCTGACGAGCCCAAAGTTCAGGGAGACCCGGTCCTTCGTCGAAGACGAACTACGGCACCTCGGCTACCGGATTGACTGCCGAGTCATGAACGCTCAGGACTTCGGTGTCTCTCAGAACCGTCGAAGCAGCATCATCATCGCGATGGCTCCCGCAGAGTTCGCACGTTTCGAGTGGCCCTCACCTAGCAGCACCGCACCGACAGTGGGCAAGGCCCTCCGCGATTCGATGGGAAGGAACGGATGGTCAGACGCCGACGCGTGGGCTTTGTCGGCGAACCGGGTGGCGCCCACGATCGTGGGCGGATCCAAGAACCACGGCGGGGCCGACCTTGGACCCACCCGAACGAAACGACTGTGGTTAGAACTGGGCGTCGATGGGGCGAGCCTGGCCGATGATGTCCCTGACCCCGGTTTCACGTTCGACCCCGGTGTCGGTCGCCATGGATTGCCAAAACTCACGGTTGATCAAGTAGCCGTCCTACAGGGCCTACCGCCCGAATGGCGTGTGACCGGAGGCAAGACCGCCCGGTACAAGCAGGTGGCCCAGGTGTTCCCCCCACCTCTAGCCACTGCGATAGGACGGCGGATCGCGTTTGCTATGAGGGCAGGGCTGACGGAGTTCTCGGATGTTGAGACGAGCGGGTGAGCCGGTGCAGGTCA